>JAEDES010000021.1 GCA_016293205.1 Bacilli bacterium | reverse complement strand
TCTTAAGACTCTTTTTTATTTAATATTTCTAAAGCTTTTTGTAATTGAGCATCATTCTCATCAGTTTTATTTTCATAATACTCTTTACTTTGTTCAACTTCAACATCAGGTGTTAATCCTTTATCTTGTAAACTCTTACCTTTTGATGTTAACCATCTTTGAATAGTATATTTTAAACTTGATCCTCCAGGTAATTCTACAGCTTTTTGAATTGAACCTTTACCATATGTAGTAACACCTACAATAGTAGCCTTCTTATATTTATCATGGAATGCAGATGCTAAAATTTCAGAAGCAGAAGCACTACCTTCATCAACTAATACAACTACCGGATAACTTCTATTTTCTTTATCAGTTGTATAAATCTTCTTTTGTTTACCTTTAGTTTCAATTCTATAAATTTCAACATTCTTTCCTAAGAATATATCTAATATATCATTAACTTGATTTAATCTTCCACCGGTATTACATCTAACATCAATAATTAAAGATTCAATTTTCTTCTTTTCTAATTTCTTTAATTCTTTTTCAAATTGTTTAAATGTATTGCTTGCAAAATTATCTATTTTAATATATCCAATATTCTTATCTTTAACACTGCTAAATACTGATTGAATTTGAATAGTATCTCTCTTAACCTCAAATTCTAATCTTTCACCTTCACGAACTACTTCAATATTAACCTTAGTACCCTTTTCCCCTGTTAATAATTGAGAAATTTCTTCTAAAGTAGATTTAGTAACATCATTCTTATCAACTGCTACAATTAAATCATCTACTTTTAATCCAGCCTTTTCAGCAGGAGTATCTTTATTAACTTCAGTAATTACACATTCTCCATCATTCCACATGATTGTAATACCAAGTCCAACATATTCGCCATCTACTGATTGATTAAAATTATATGTTTGATTATTATCTAAATAAGTTGAATATGGATCATCTAAAACACTAACCATACCTGATATAGCAGCATTCATTAATTCTTTTTCATCAACTTTTTCATAATATTCATCAACAATATTTGTATAAGTTGAAATTACTTCTTGTAATTCTTCACTAGCTTCTCTACCAACTAATCCTAAATCACTAGCAGAAATAATACATCCAACTATCACACCAAATAATACTGAAATAAATATTATTACAACTACTTCAAATATGTTAAATCCATCATCTTTATTCTTAGAAAAAATCTTTTTTAAATTTAATTTCTTCTTCATTTTTTTAAATACTGCTGATAATTTTTTCTTCACTTTATCACCTCATAATATCATATTATTATCATATCATATGAAAATAAAAATTAAAATCGAAAATAGAAAAAAGACAATTACTTGTCTCTTTATTTACTTAAATAATCAACTACTTTATCTTGACCTTCAATGTATTCTCTAACCATTCCATCTCTAAATCTAATAATAGTTGGTCCGCTAATTGCTAACTCAGTAGCATCTTTAGGATCTTTTTTTGATTTTTCAGATACAGAATTTTTATTTAATGCATTTCCTAAATCAACTGTATATACTTTTAAAGCATCGCTTTTAGCTTCATAAGTATAAATAGCAGATAAAATTTCAGAGGCATCTTCTGCATCAAAATCATAGTAAACAACCAAATATTTAGATGCATTCATAGAAAAACTTGATCCAGCTAAAATTTCATCATATTGAATTTTAGTTTCTTCTTTAGTATCATCTTCTTTTCCAAAATCACCAACAAATATATATGTTAGTAAATAGAAAAATCCAAACACTAACGCAACTATAATTAAAGTAGTAATAATCTTTTTTACCTCAGGACTATTTTTACTTTTAACAACCTTTTTATCTTCTTTTTTCTTCTTTACTTCTTTCTTTTTCATGTTATCACCACGAAAAAATTATAACATATCTAAAAATATAAATAAAGTCTTTTATTTTATACTAGTTACAGGCAATTCATAAATAGACTGAGCAACCTCAACTAATTCATCTTTACTCATAACCTCACTTATTAAATAATACTCTACTCCATTACTAGTCCAAGATAATGATGTATCTGTCATAACACCTAAAGTATCCATTAACTGATATGGTTCTCCAAATGTTGGGATTATAGTAAATTCTTCTTCAACATTAGCCGTCTCCTCCACCAATAAGAATGACTTATCTCCTTCAAATGTTAAAATAACTCTTTCTCCAAAATCAGTTTTAATTCTTTCTTCATTAGTTAACTTTGTCCCATCAGGTATAAATAAGGGATACATAGTATCTTCAAAGATACTAGTCTCCTTAACTTCTTCTATTTCAAATGTACTCATAACTTCATCAATTTCAAAATAATCATTACTAAATTTAGGAGAATAATCAATATTATTAAATGCCATCTTCATACAAATAAGATCATCGCTATCATAAACATAAATCTTTTTAATATTATACTTATCATCTAACACAATCTTTTCTTTAACTAAATTTTTATTATTAGGATAATTAACTTTAGTAATTATTTCATATCCCTTATCAGTCTTTTTAAATTTATATTCAGAATCCTTATTTATATCATCTAAAACTTTATCTAATAAATATATTTGAGAATTATTATACGGCCAATCACTTTGAAATTTAAAACTCTTGTTTAAAGATGGTGTAAGAATAAACACTCCATCATCATTTTTTAATATAACTTGACTATGATTATTAGATTGATTAGTTAATACTACTTTATAATAATCATCTTTCTTATGACCTACCGAAATATCATATACATACACTTCATCATTATTTAAAATCTCTAATGTACCATTCAACTTATAACCAATTTTATTATCAATATTTTTTTCTAATTCTTTAAAAACATCTTTCTTATCAATCTTTCCACAACCACATAATAAAAATACAAAACACATCAAAATAATTATTTTTTTCATTTTTCACCCCATATATTCTAATTAATAATATGGAATAAAAAACATAATATACCAAAAAAAGAAATAGATTAACTATTTCTTTTCAGTAATTTTAATTTTAACTTTCTTTGTCTTAGAAGCATATGTTAACTTCAAGTCATCTCCAGTTACTTTAACTTCAACATCATGAGTACCAACACCAAGTTTTTCTAAGTCTACATAAGCTTTAATTGATGAAACATCTAATGCATCAACATTTTCTTTACTTCCACTAACCACAACTGTAACTTGTCTATCATCCTCAGTTAAAGCTTGAACTGCATACTTACTATTTAAGTTTTCAGTACTAATTGAAATATTTTCAAATTCTTTAGTAACTGAATTATCAACATAAACTTTAACTGTTAATGTCTTAGAACTTAATTCAGTAATTCCAGAAGGTTTCTTTAATGTTACATGGAAATCTTTATTCTTTTCTAATCCCTTAACATCAATTTCAACTTCTAATACTTCAATCTTATCAACAGCTTCTTGATCACCATAAATAGTTACACTACTTACACTAGTATCAATTGCTTTAATTGATTTACCAAAAGCTAAGTTTCCAGTAGGAACAATCTTGATTGGTACTTCTTTACTTGGAGAAGTAATTGTAATCTTAGCAGTTACTGTCTTAGGTACAACTTCAACATCTAAGATTTTACCTTCAGCATCATATGCAACTAAAGGAACATCTTTTAATGTTAAAACACCTGCTTTAGGATTTGGAATATTATCAACATCTACTAATGCTTTTACAGTAGCAACTTGTTGAAGTTTATATTCAGCACCCTTAACAATAACATTGTCTCTATCCAATTCAATATCACTAATAAATAATTTACTATCTAAACTATCTCTGTGTAATACATCATAAGTTAAACTTCTAGTTTCACTAACCTTTTCATAAATAGTTACTGTAACATTTGAAGGATCTAACTTATAATCTAAAGATTTTAATCTTTGAGCATACTTTAAAGTAACTTTATGATTTCCAGGTTTTAAACCAGTTAAATCAACTGATACTCCTTTAGATGGAGATTGTTTTGCTAAGAAGATATGTCTTCTTTGTCCAACTAAAGTAATATCTACACTCTCAGGTAAACCTTCAACAACATATAATTCTTCATTGAATACTGCTGTTACAGGTTGATCATATAAAATCTCTGCATATTGATCAATCATAACATTTGATTCTTGATCAACATAAATAAATATACCAAAAGCCATTACTAAACTAACAATAATCAATGTTGATTTTTTACTAATCATTTTATCAAAACTTTTAGTATTATCTTTAAATAAATTCATTAAAACCAAAATAACTTTTGTAATAGGAGTTATCAACCATTTATCGAAGAACATTCCTAAAAGACGAATTATTCTACCTATTAATCTAAATACTTTCTTCATCTTTATCTTCCTCTACTTCTTCTTCAATTTCAATATCTTGTTTTGGTTTTAATTCATCTATTAATAACATTCTAACATCATCTAAAGTTAGATTATAAAGTAGTTCACCTTTTAAAGCGATTGAGATACGTCCAGTTTCTTCAGAAACAACTATACAAATAGCATCAGTTTCTTCAGCAAGTCCAAGTGCAGCCCTATGTCTAGTACCTAAACGTTTATTTATCTTAGGACTACTACTTGTAGGGAATACTGCTCCTGCACAAGTAATTCTATCTCCTTGAATAATAACTCCACCATCATGTAATGGGTTACCTTCATAAAAAATTGCTATTAATAAATCACTAGTTAAATCTGCATAAATCTTTTTAGCTTTATCAATATAATTTCCTAAACTAATATCTCTTTCAATTACCATTAATGCACCAATCTTATCTTTTCTAAGATAATCAATTGCATTAACCATTTCATAAACCATTCTTTCACGTTCATCAACAGTTAATACTTTATGGCGACCAAGTAATTGACTTCGTCCAAGTTGTTCCAAAATATTTCTAATTTCTGGTTGGAATACAACTATTAATGCTATAGGTCCCCATTGAATAATATAATCAAGTAATACACCTATAGTAACAAATCCACATATATCACTTACTATTGCAAGTAATAATATAAAGAATACTCCTTTAAATAATAATGTTAATTTAACATTATTCTTTAAGTTATTTAATATAAAATAAATTATCAACCATACTAAACATATATCAATAATATTACGTATGATTGAAATAATATCAGTCATTGTAATTGACATTACATCCTCTCCTTTTAGTACATATTAGTATACACAATTTATAATAAATAGTAAAGATTAGTCATCATCTAACAACTCTTCAATTTTACCTCCACCAATTGAATAAACATCATTGGCATTAATTTGAGTTTCCTCTTCTTCACTAGCCTCAGTTGCTCCTTCTGGAGATTGTTCGGCAACTGCTTCACTTTGAGCAGCATCAGCAGCAGCTTGAGCAACTGCTTCTCCATTTTCAGCAGTTTGAGAAGTAGCAGTTTGTAACACTTTTTTTGCTTCTTCGGCAGTTAAAGGTTTATCATCTACAGAAGTATGTTTCGAAGCAAACTCTTTTCCTTCTTTCTTTTCTTCTAAATATTTTTCTCCCATATATCCTATACAAGAGCAAATTAAAATAGAGCACACAATAGATACCGCAATATATAAAGGACCATCTAAAACATCTCTGAAAAATACTATTACGAAATCCATTAGTTCACCTCTATTCTCAATATATATGATAACATTTTAAAAGAAAATTATCAACCTATCTAAAAAAAGAAATAAAAAAACTTATCTTATCGATAAGTTCTTTTTTTCTTACTTTCTTCTCGTGTTTTTGCCATTACTTTAGCAGTTTTATTTTTAGATGCAACACCTACTAATTTATTCTCATATACTTTTCCATTAATAGAAAAATCAATATGCTTACTTTCAGGATCAGAACTTCTTAAAGTAACACTTAATCTATCTCCAATATAATAATCATCATTACCAGAAAGTGATAATAAAGAGAATGTTTCAGGATTATATTCATAATCTCCTGGAAGATATTTAGGTCTTACTCTACCTTCAATCATACTATCAAGTTGAATTTGAATTCCTTTATCACTTAAACCAATAACAGTTGCTTCAAATTCTTGACCAACAAATTGTTGCATATATTTAGCACATCTTCTATTAAATACTTCCATTTCAGCATCATCTGAAGCTCTTTCCATTTTAGAAGAATGATAACATATTTCAGGAATTCTAGTTTCCCATTTTCTTTGATTACGTTTCCAATTTTCTGGATCCATTAAACAATCTTTAACAATTCTATGAACGGTTAAGTCTGGATATCTTCTAATTGGCGAAGTAAAATGACAATAGTTTTCTTTAGCAAGTCCATTATGCCCAATATTTATATGACTATATTTAGCTCTAGACATACAACGAACTAATGATAAAGATAACATATTTGATAAATTACCAGTATTTCTAATATGAGCAGTTAATTCTTGTAATGCTCTCTTATTAGAACATAATTCATCTGCACTATATTTATTAAACGGATATCCAACAGCTTCTAATAAATTTAAAAAGTTTAGCATTCTTTCTTCATTTGGAACATCATGTACTCTATGAACTACTGGAGAACCATTCTTCTCTAACATTTCATCCACATTTTCATTTGCAAGTAACATAAACTCTTCAATTAAGTTTTCTCCAACATCTTGTACTCTTAAATCAATACCACTTAAAATTCCATTTTCATCAAGAACAATTTTAAGTTCAGGTCTATCAAATTCAACAGCACCCTTCTTAATTCTATTCTTACGAAGAACTAATGCTAACTTATTTAATTCTCTTAATGTATCTGCATGTTTACTATATTCTTCAGGAACAACACCATCTTTTAATATTCCATTTACAGAATCATATGTCATTTTAAGTTTTGAATTAATTACACTTAACCAAATATTTCTATTAACAACATGTCCATTCTTATCAACTTCCATAATTACAGACATTGCTAATCTATCTACATTAGGATTTAACGAACAAATTCCATTTGAAATTTGATGTGGAAACATTGGTAATACTTTTCCACCTAAATATGAACTTGTCCCTTTTCTTCTAGCATCTTTATCAAGTGGAGAATCCCAAGGAATATAATGACTTACATCCGCAATATGAACCCCAACTAATCTATTACCATTTGGTAATACCTTACAACTTAAAGCATCATCAATATCTTTAGTATCTTTACCATCAATAGTAAATATTTCCCAATCAGTTATATCATGTCTACCTATTTTATCAGTATCTAAAACTTTATTAGGAATATGTTGTAATTGTAAAATAGACTCATCACTAAAATCATTAGTAATCCCCATCTTTAATGCTTCCCATAAAACATCATCATCTTCTTGTTCTTGTGGATCATCCTTATGATCGAAAGTTCTAACAATTTTTCCAGTATAAAAATTGTTACTATTTGATTCTGTTAAAGCTACTTCAACTCTTTGACCTTCAATTGCCTCCTCATCTAAAGCAATTGTAATATTTTGCTTTTTCTTATCAACTGGTTTAACAAAGAAGGCACTACCAACTCTATAAACTTCACCAGCAATATATTCCAAGTCACGACTTAAAATGTCTTTAACAACACCAACTTTGCTTCCCTTTCTGTCTTTATTTGCAATATCAATAAGAACCTCATCACCATCAATAGCACCAAGTGCACTATCTTTATCAACAAGATATTCTTCATTATAAACAACATGTTTTCCTTCACCATCAATATAATCAACAGTAACTACTACTCTTCCACTACCATTCTTATTACCATAGAAATGTCCTCTTCTATAAGAAGTTTTTGACATAGCTATATAATTATGATTTGGTGTTTCATAAACTTCATACTTACTAACTAAATTATCTAATATTTCTTTAACTTCAACTTTTTCATCTTCCGTAGTAACTTCTAGTTTTTCAAAAAGTCTATCTAACGAGATGGCTTTCTTAGTTTTCTTTAAAACGTCTAATACTTTTTTGTCCATAACATACCCACCTTCCAATTTAAACATATTGTACAAGAAAACTCTCAAAAAAAAAAGACTTAAAGTCTTATTTTTTTACTTATATTCTAAATGATTAAATATAATTCCTATATTTACAAGTCCACATACTGCTACAACAGTATATACAACTCTTGTAAGTAAAGACATATTACCAAATAAGAATGCAACTAAGTCAAAATCTAATAAACCTATAAGTCCCCAATTAATAGCTCCAATAATTGTAATAGCTAATAATACTTTTTGCATTGTTTCCATATATTAATTCCTCCTACAATTATCTTTACCAATAAATAAATTTTTATACAAAAAAGAGAATTAATCTTCTCTTTCTAAAAAAATTTTATCATTAAATGCACCACGTTTTTCACTTTTTTCTAATCTAATCTTATGAAATTCATCAAGTGATACATTTTTTAAATTTAAAATAGCATATAAAACTTCACATACATCTGCAAGTTCTTCTACTTCACCAGATTCTAAATATTCATTAACTTCTTCTAAAATTTTTTTATTTAATTCATTTAAATAATCTTCATCATTCAATATTCTAGTAACTGGTTTGCAACCTTTATTAATCATAATTTCAGGAATTCTATCTCTAACTAATTTATTATACTCTTTCATAATTCACCTACTCATAATCAACAACGTTAATCCATTTACTTAAAAATTCTTGTTCTTCTGGAATCTTCTTAGTCATTTGTGTAGCTGCAACAATTGGAATCCATCTTTGAACTTCTCTTTTCTTTATACCACTCATTTTTTCAAATAAATCTAAATATTTATTAGCAAGTTCTTCTTTACCATCCATACAGAATAATAAATAAGTTCTTGCAGCATCAGCACTTGCATTACCTTGAGTAACATGTGCCCAATCTATTACATATACACATCCATTTTCTTGAACAATAACATTACTAGGATGAAAATCACCATGACAAAGTCTTTTATGATTTTTCATTCCTTCTAATCTTTGTAATAATTCATATTTTATATTTTCATCAATATTATCACAATTTTCTAATTTCTCTCTAAATTTTTCTTTAATTCTATTTAGCATAGGAACTTCATTTTCTAAAACAACAAGTTGAACTTTTACAAATAAATCTAAAAAATGATCAATTTTTTCAGGAAATTCTTTCATCAATTCAGAAATAGTTTTACCTTCCACATATTCTGAAACAAGTGCCCATCTATCTTCAACTTTAGTAACTTCTAATAATTTAGGTACATTTAAATTAGAAAATTCTTCAACCCTTGCTTGATTTAAAGCTTCATTTAAAACATTTGATTTTGGATGACTACTAATAAACAATTTAATAATTTTATTATCATCCTTATATATAGTTTTATTTTTTCTAGTAGCGATTGGATTATTTAAATTAATATGCATTATCTTTCACCTCCATAATAAGCATTCATATACATTTCTTTAATTTCACTTATTAATGGATATCTTGGATTTGCACCTGTACATTGATCATCAAAAGCTTGTTCTGCCATATCATCTAATGTTTCTAAGAACTTAGACTCATCTATATCATAACTTTTAATTGTTTTCTTTATACCAATTTTTTCTTTTAATTCATTAATTGCTTTAATTAAATTTTCAAGTTTTTCTTCATCAGTATTTCCACCTAAATCTAAAGCTTCTGCAATTTCAGCATATCTTCTTAAAGTATGTGGGTGATCATATTGTGGAAATGTTCCCATCTTTGTAGGTACTTCAACACTATTAAATCTTAATACTTCTTCAATCATTAAAGCATTTGCAATACCATGAGGAATATGATGGAATGCACCAAGTTTATGAGCCATTGAGTGACATACTCCTAAGAAAGCATTAGCAAAAGACATACCTGCTAAAGTAGCAGCATTAGCCATTTTTTCACGAGCTTCTGGGTCATTTGCACCATTTTCATATGCTCTTGGTAAATATTCAAAAATCATTTTCATTGCTTGAATAGCAAGTCCATCTGTATAATCAGTTGCCATCATAGATGCATAAGCTTCTAAAGCATGAGTTAAAGCATCTATTCCTGAAGCAGAAGTTAATCCCTTAGGAGCTTCCATCATCATATTAGCATCAACAATTGCCATATTAGGCATTAATTCATAATCAGCAAGTGGATATTTAATACCACTAACTTCATCAGTAATTACCGCAAAAGGAGTAACCTCAGATCCTGTTCCAGCAGATGTTGGAACAGCTATAAAATATGCTTTTTCACCCATTTTAGGGAAATCATAAACTCTTTTACGAATGTCCATAAATCTCATAGCCATATCCATAAAATCAACTTCAGGATGTTCATACATTACCCACATAATCTTAGCTGCATCCATAGCAGAACCACCACCAACTGCAATAATACAATCAGGTTCAAACATATTCATCGCTCTTGTACCTTCTTTTGCACAAGCAAGTGTTGGGTCAGGCTCAACATTAGAAAATACAGAATAACTAATTCCCATCTCTTCTAACTTATCAGTAATACCTTTAGTATAACCATTTTGAAATAAAAAATTATCCGTAACAATAAATACCTTCTTCTTACCCATTACCATTTTTATCTCCTCTAATGCAACAGGTAAGCAACCTCTTTTTATATATACCTTTTCAGGTGCTCTAAACCAAAGCATATTCTCTCTCCTTTCAGCTACAGTTTTTATATTTAATAAGTGCTTAACACCAATATTTTCACTAATAGAGTTTCCTCCCCAAGAACCACAACCAAGTGTAAGTGATGGAGTTAATTTAAAGTTATATAAATCTCCAATACCACCTTGAGAAGAAGGTGTATTAATTAAAATTCTACATGTCTTCATTCTCTCATAAAACATCTTTATTTTCTCTTCACCAGTAATTGTATTTATATATAAAGATGAAGTATGACCAAGTCCACCATCATCAATTAAGTTACTTGCTTTATCAAGCGCATCTTCAAAACTATTAGCTCGATACATACCAAGTACTGGAGATAATTTTTCATGAGCAAATTCTTCACTTAAATCAGTACTTTCAACTTCACCAATTAAAATCTTTGTATTAACAGGAACTTCTATTCCAGATAATTCAGCAATTGTATAAGCACTTTGTCCAACTATCTTAGCATTTAATGCCCCATTAATAATAATTGTTTTACGTACTTTATCAAGTTCTTCATCATTCAAGAAGTAACATCCACGTCTTTCAAATTCATTTCTAACTTTATTATATATACTATCTAAAACAATAACTGTTTGTTCAGAAGCACAAATCATTCCATTATCGAAAGTCTTTGAATGAATAATTGAATTAACTGCCAATAAAATATCACTACTATCATCAATAATAGCTGGAGTATTACCAGCACCAACTCCTAAAGCAGGTTTTCCACTTGAATAAGCAGACTTAACCATACCAGGACCACCAGTTGCTAAAATCAAATCAGCTTCATGCATCAAATGATTAGTTAATTCAAGTGAAGGAACATCAATCCAAGCAACTATATCTTTAGGTGCCCCTGCTTTAACTGCAGCATCAAATACTATTTTAGCAGCCATAATAGTTGAATTCTTTGCTCTTGGATGTGGACTAATAACAATTCCATTTCTAGTCTTTAAAGCTAAAAGTATTTTAAATATCGCAGTAGATGTCGGATTAGTTGTAGGAATAACTGCAGCAACTACCCCAATAGGTTCCATTACTTTCTTTATACCATAAACTTTATCATCTTCAACAACCCCACAAGTTTTTTCATTTTTATACTTATTATATATATACTCAGATGCATAATGATTCTTAATAACCTTATCTTCAATAACTCCCATACCTGTTTCTTCAACAGCCATTTTTGCTAAAGGAATTCTAGCTTGATTAGCAGCAATCGCAGCTTCTTTAAATATTTTGTCCACTTGTTCTTGAGTATATTTAGAAAATTCTTTTTGAGCTTCTCTAACTCTATCTAATACAAGATCTAAATTCTCAATACTATCAACAATTATATTCTCCATAGTAACCCTCCTATGATTTTATACTACATATATAATTATACTATAAAGTAATTAAAAGAAAAACAAAAAAGAGCCAAAGCTCTTTAATAAATTAAATGATTAAATAAGTCATAAATACTTTCAATTGTCTTTTTAAATAACTTTTTAATACTTGTACCAAGATCTAACTTGGTTTGTTCAAATACAACATCATTATTAAATTTCTTAGATGTAACAACAACATTATCTAAATAAGCATAATCATCTTTTGTACCACTTACAAATTCAACCACTAAATCATAAGTAACATCAGGTTTAATAGTAAGTCCAAAGTCAGCATTAAGATTATTTGATGTTGTTAAAATCTTTCTACTAGTATCATCATTACCACTTATAGTAATAACAATAGAAGCATCTCCACTCTTATTATAAAGACCATAATTAAATCTTAAAGTAGACCAAGTTTTACTTTCAATCTTAACACCAAACTTAGATGTAATATCTTCTCCTCTTCCAGATTCATATATTCCATCATCTACTTTAGCATTATCATATTCATCAATTAATTTAATAGATGTTTTCTTATTATCAAAGTTTTCATTAATATAACTTACACCATTAACATTAATTGCAACATCTTTACAAACTGAATTATAATTACTATTTTCAACAGTACAAATATTTAACTTACCAATACCTATTTCTTTAGGAATAAGCAATAACTTACCTTCTCCATCATATTTATATGTAAATTGTTCACTATTATTAACAGATAAATCTACATTCTTAATATCACTAATATTATAATTTAAAACATATCTATCTTCACTTGGATAAGTCATATTAAATGTATCAGTAACTTCAATAATTGGAGATTTCTTCTCAATCTTAAATGAATAACTATTATTAATTAATGAATAATTATCACAAATATTTCTACCTTCAACTACTTTCTTACAAGTTGCTTCAGTAATATAAGTTCCTGCATTAACTTCTTTTTTTACATCAAGAATTATATTTTCATTTAATCCTGTATTAACAATTGCTTTTGGTCCTTGACCTTTTCCATTATAAATATATTTTGATCCTTCCCAATTAATAGAAACTTCTTTCTTAGTAATTGTATATGGAAGACATTCACTACTATTATCTTTAAAGTTCTTATTAGCTTTAGTTTCAATTCTAAAATAATATTTTCCTACATCAACGGGTTCAACTTTAGCTTCTTTACTACAAGTTTTATCATAATAGAATTTAATATTACTTTCTACATTAGCTTCTCCACCAACAAATGTATAAGTTGATACTACAGGATCATAAACTGCATTATAAGTTTTATTAAATGATTTAACATTTATAACCGGTTTAACTTTATTTATTTTAAAATTTCCACTATTATTTAATAATTTATAATTTGAACATTCTCCACGACCATTCTCAACATTTGAACAAACAACATCAGTATTATATTTACCAACATCAGTCGCTCCATTAAGAGAAACCAAATTAATCTTCTCAGTATCAACTCCATTAACACTTCCAAATACCGGAACTATATAAGAACCATTATAATCATAATTTTGATTATCCCATGAGAATTCTACTTCTTTAGCCTCTATTGTTAAAGTAACAACTTTACTTAAACTAACATAATCTTCTGTTTCTAAAACTGTTGCTCTAACATAATAGATTCCAGCATCTGCTGGAGCACCACCTAAAGTAATTGCCCCATCTGATGAATCAGTCTTTATAGTAAGATTACTATCTTTATAATATTCAAATACTATTTGACCATCACTATTAGTCTTTCCACTTATAGATTTATTTTCACCATCATAAGTATAATTTAAACTAAATAATTCTAACTCAGTAACTTTCTTATTAATTGTATAAGTTACTCTATTATTAACCAAATTATAATTTGAACATTTACCACGTCCACCTAAAACATTTCTACAAGTAGCAGTAATATCATAAGTACCTTTATCAAATTCAGTAGGTCTACTCAAAATTACTACTTCTTTATCAATCGTTCCACTAGCCTTAGCTTCAGGGCCTTGTTCTTCTCCAGTAAAATATAAATTAGTATTATTCCAAATTACGTTTACATCTTTAGGTAAAACTTTATGTGATACACAACCACTATTTGAACCTTTATAATTACCAGTTTCCATTAATTCTGCTTTAACATAATAATTACCTGCATCAATTGGAGCAGATCCTAAAACACCAGCACCAACAGATTCATCAGTTAATTTAGTACACGCATTATCTAAATAATAAGTATATTTAATTTCACCATCTACTGAACTAACAGCTTTATTAGCAGAACTTATTAATCCATTATAAGTATTAACACTTTCATTTAAACTAACAGTAGTATCAGCTTTATCAATACTAAACTCTCTAATTGTATTACTTAATTCATAGTTAGAACATTTACCACGTCCACCACTAACACTATTACAATAAGCTGTTGTTTTATAAATACCAACATTAGTAGCTAAATCATTACTTAAATTAACAACTTCTCCGTTAACATAAGTATTACTGCTTGCAACATTACCTTGTTTACTTCCATTATAAATAAAATTATCACTAGACCAATTAACATTAACTTTAACAGGTTTAATAACATGAGATACACATCTCGAATTAGGATTTAATACTCCTCCAACATCATCCAATCTAGCTTGAACATAATATTCTCCAGCATCAATTGGAGCATCCCCTTCATAACTAGCACCTGTTTCAATAGTAGTTTTAATACTACATTTACTATCAGTATAGTATGTATAATTAACACTAGAACCATCAGAAACATTAGCAGTATTTGCATAAATAACATTTCCAGAATAAGTACTTTCTTTTCCTTCTAAAGTAACTTCTATATTTTTTAATACAACAATATCACTTGAATTAGTTTGTCTATCAGTAACATCATTATATTCTTTATTATTTTTATCATAAACAGAAACTCCAATAGCTCTGTCTTTCATTTTTTCTGTAATAAGGTATGTACTATTATTTTCACCAGCAATAGTTTTTCTCTTAGTATCTTTACCAGAATAATCTAAATACCACCATTGATAAGTATAATCATTTAAATCTGATACATTTCCTTTAATACTAGCTTCCAATGTAGCACCATATTCATTTGTACCCACAATGACTACTTCAATAGGATCAATAGGTTCTTCTCTAAAATTCAAAGTTTTACCACCAAAGAACACAATCTTAGAACTATATCCTACTACTGCTAACGATAAAATTGTACCAAAAAAGACTAATTTCTTACTTTTTTTCATACCCTATACCTCTACATTAAATTATACAATAAATACAACAAAATGTAAATTCAAAAAAATAAAATCAATTTACAAAAAATTGACTTTATTTACTTAAAAATTTATTAAGTTTTTTAATAGATTCAGTAGCATCAGAAATACCTAAATCATACATCTCTTGTAATTTTTCAGGATCTTTCTCCACTCTACTCATCTTAACTTTTCTAGAAGGTCTAAATACAAATATTTTTCCTTCTTTTTCAAGTTGTTCTATCTTTTCCATAGTCTTATTATATTGAATATATCTAGTATTAATAGCTTCAACTAATTTTGGATATTTTTTATATACTAATTTAGCCATCCATGAAGGTCTTTTTTTCTTTCTATAATTCATAGGTTTAGTTAAAACAACAATAATCTTATCATAACCCATTTCCATACACTTATCGATAGGAATGCTATCAGCAAGCGCACCATCTAAATAACTTTCTCCTTCATAATCAACAATTTTTGAAACATATGGCATTGCTCCTGTTGCACGTAATACTTCCATTTGAGCAATAATATCATCTAATTCAATATATTCAGCAAGACCAGTCTTAACATTAGTAACAGTTGCATAAAACTTAGTTTTTGATTTTTTATATTCTTCTGTATCAAAAACATCATGAATCAATGGAACATCATAAAAAGCAAATTGTTTATTAATAAGATTACCTGTTTTAATCAAAGAATATAAACTCATATAATTCTTATCCTTACAAAATCTCTTATTATAACGAAGTGCTCTTCCTCTTTGTTTAGAGCAATAATTAACCCCAAATAATACCCCAGCAGAAACACCAATTATTCCATCTACTCTAATATTCTTATCTAAAAAAACATCAAGTACTCCTGCAGTATACATTCCTCTCATTGCCCCACCTTCAAGGACCATTCCAATTTTCATATCATCACCTACAATATACTAATTCTATTCTTTATTCTATCAACACCAAGTAATTTCATAATATCATATAAATCAGGTGTCATCGATTTAGTTGTTAAACAGACCCTAATAACCATACTAATATCAACTATACTACCTTTATAATCATCTGGATTATTTTTATAATCCTTAACATTAGCAGCATACCCTAATTCAGTTGCAAGATCTTTCATCTTACTAAACCAAGTATCCTTATCATCATTAAAATCATAATATTTAGAAATATAAACATTCATAATATTTTTGATCTCATCTATATTAGAAATATTTTGCCATTCATATTTTTTATCACAACTATTAAATAATTCATCAAACATATACCAAATATATGACTTAATTTCTGAATAACATGCAAAATCTTTTCTAGGTTTAGCTTGTTCTCTTTCGATATTTAATATGTTAATTGTATACTCTTTATACTTAGAAATCAAATTATAAAAATCTAAATCATATTCCATAGCCCAATAAGCTAATTTTTCATAAACAGCTGTTGCACTTAATTTAGATATATAATTTCTTGATATATTAAGCATCTTACTATAATCAAATAATGGATTACTTCCAATTTTAGAAAAATCAAATTTATAATCATAAATAGACTTATCTAAATTATTATCTCTCCATCCTTCAAAAGATGTATTTGCAATTGTAATTAAATATTCTTGCATAGCAGCTTCTGGCATTCCAATTTCATGAAAATGTTTAACTGCAAAATCTTTATCTTTACGCTTACTTATTTTTCTCTTAGTTCCTTCTTTATCAACAATCATCATTAAACCTAAATGAGCATATTCAGGTAATTTAAAACCAAACATATTAAATAACTCTAAATGAACAGGCACTGAAGGTAACCAATCTTCTCCTCTAAGTACATGCGTTGTTCTCATTAAATGATCATCAACTACGTGTGCAAAATGATATAGAGGAATTCCATCACTCTTAATCAAAATAATATCTTGATCATTTTCAGGAAACATAACATCTCCTTTAACAAGATCATGAAATTTAACTTTATTATTAAAGTTTCCTCTTGATTTTAATCTAATAGTATAAGGACAACCTGCTTTAATTTTTTCAGCACGCTCTTCATTAGTTAGATTTCTACAAACAGCATATTCTCCATAATAACCAATTCTAGTTTTATTAAGTTTTTGTTCTTCTCTACTAGCATCAATTTCTTCTTGTGTACAAAAACATGGATATGCTAAGTCATTCTCTATCATGTATTTTGCAAAAGTATGATAAATATCAATTCTTTTACTTTGAATATAAGGGCCATAATCCCCTACCTCTTTATCTTTGGAAATAACACCTTCTTTGTAGTCAAGCCCTATAGTCTTAATCGCATCAACTATATTATCTATTCCGCCTTCTATTTCTCTCTTTTGATCAGTATCCTCAATTCTTAAATAGAAAGCACCCTCAGTCTGGTTAGGAACGAAATTTTCAATAAAACATGCCAACATATTACCTACATGAACAAAACCTGTAGGACTTGGTGCATATCTTGAAACTACTGCTCCCTCAGGTAAATTTCTTTCTGGATACATTTTTTCATAATCACTAATTGTTTTTGATACATTCGGATACATTAAATCCGCTAATTCTTTGTTTGTCATAATTATCATTCCTTTCCTAAACAAAAAATAGATTCATCCAAAAGGACGAATCTATCGTGGTACCACCTTATTTTGTATGATTAATCATACCTCAATATCTTAACGCGATTAACGAAATAGCTTGTATACACTACTCAACTCCAAAGCTTCTTCAAATAATATAATAACTAATTTTCACCAACCATCAGTTCTCTAAATATTATATATATTTTACTCCTCTTTTTCATTGCTTTCAAAAGATGTCTACATTATAACATATAAGTAATAATTTGTAAATCAAAAAAGAGTTTATATTAAACTCTTCTATTTTTTCTATTTAAATATATTACTGAGCCAATTAGTCCAATAACAGATAAAATACTAATAATTAAGCTATTGCCAACACTATCGAAAGTATTTGGAAGTTCTTCTGTAGAACTACTTCCACTTTTATATCCTAATGTATAAATACTAAAATGATTAGTATTAAATGAAACAAAACCATCAGTAGGTGTAACAGAATATTCCTCAACTTCACCATTTTCATTAACATAATAAACAACTAAATTTTTACCTTCTAATTCAGCAGGTACTGGAATTGTGACATTAAATGTTCCATCATCTAACTTAGTGATATATTTTTGATTTGCATCCGAATATAATTTAATATCATAAGTAACATTAGCATCTAAATCCAAAATATTAATAATTCTTTCATATTCAGCACCGCTTGTCAATTCAACAGCATCAATTTTAGTATCTAATGGAACTAATCCACTATCACTAGTAATAGAAATGTTTGTACTATTGTTTTT
Organism: Bacilli bacterium; assembly: GCA_016293205.1. Classification (GTDB taxonomy): domain Bacteria; phylum Bacillota_I; class Bacilli_A; order RF39; family UBA660; genus JAEDES01. The sequence goes on along the minus strand of JAEDES010000021.1, from coordinate 2,934 downwards.
CGAACTATAAACCGGATCAACAATATTTTCCTCTGAAGTTTTGACAATATAAAATTTATAAGTTCTATCTAATACTTTTACATTATAATAATTTCCATCACTTGAAATTGTTTTTGTTGAATCTTCAGAATGAGGTTCTAAAGATGATAATAAACCTCCATATGAAACAACTACATTACTACTTTTTCCTAAATAATTATCAATTCTTTTTTGAGCAGCCTCAATATATGCTTCCTTAGTATCAGCTGTATTTTCAGAAATATAAATTACTCTTTTTAAATATAAACCTTGTTCTTTAGCATAATAAGCATAACCATTATAAAACGCTGTTAATGGACCAAAAGCAGATTCATACATAAGTGATTCATCTTGATTACCTAGTCCAGCAACCAAATTAAAGGTAATATTTGTTCCATCAGTAATTTCGTTAAATTCTTTAACAAATTTTAAAGCCCTACCAGGTGATGCTCTATGCCATAATTCAGACTTAACACTTGTTAAATAATAATTAATTAAGGATAAATCTTCAATTTCATACCAATTACTAGAATCTTGACCAGACATATCTTTAAGTTTAGATAAATATGTATTAACAACTTGAGTATCAGCACTACTTGGTTCTTCATATGTTGCATTAAGTGTATAAGTTACTTTTTCTCCTTGAACAACAACACTTTGATTTAAAGCATCATCCCATACTTCACGATAATCATCCGAATATAATTCTACTGTACAAATTGTATATCCTTCCCCTTCACAATGTGCATCTTCAAGCCTATAACCTTCTGGATTATCATATTTTCCAAGAATTCCATACATAAAAAAATATGCTTCAAGATCATCTTTTGGCTTTGCTGTCTTTAAAACCACATTTTTACCATCTGGTGCAAATTGCTTGATAAATTCATCTGTTACTTCAGAAGCACTAACTTCTTTTGGTAAACCAATTAATATCATAGCAAATAAACCAAATATAAATAATAAATAACCTTTTCTTTTCATAATATCCTCCTATGATATGAGTATAGCATAAACATAAAAAAAGAATAGTATATAACTATTCTTCATACATAATTCCTTTAGAATCTTTTTGAATCTCATATCCATATTCAAATATATAAGACATACTAAATATAATTAAAATTTCAAGTATACTCATTAATTCAAATCCTCCAGAGTTTTCAAAATTATCAATTAATAAATTAAATAATGCTCCTGATATAGGTGTAATCATAATTAATGCAATCATCATATAAGAAATTCTTTTAATATAATTAACATTATCTAAAGTAAATGGAGTATTATTATTTTTAATATTATTAAATAACTTTTCCACATACCCTAAAACGATTATCATAATAACAATATCCACTAATAAGAAAACAAACCCACCTTCTAAATATCCAATAATTGCAAACTTAGAATTATTAGTAAAAATATCTACAACTTGTTTATATTCTAATTCTTCTTCAACACCAACAACTGCTACTCCAAATAATTCTAATGTCTTATTATCAACAATCTCAATATTCTCAGTCTTTAAAGAAATATTGTTTCCTTTAACCTCTACATTATTAATTACATATGGTACTAAAATCATTGCCATAATTACAAAAGGAATTGCAACCATCAAAACAATCTTCCCAATTTTTCCAATTAAACTAATAATATTACTTAATGTCTTTACTTGATTTTGTTTTTTTTCATTAAATTTAACAATTTTCATAACAATTTCTTCATCTAATGAAGCAATATCACTCATATCTGTATGAACTAAATCATTAATCTTACAATTAAATATTTTACATAACTCTAAAATATTATTCATTTCAGGATAAGCTTCTCCATTCTCCCATTTACTAACACTTTGTCTTGTAACATTAACTTTTTCAGCTAACTCATCTTGTGACATATTCTTATTTTTTCTTATTAATTTTAAATTTTCTCCAAACTTCATTAGATATCCTCCTTCATGCTTAAAGTATATATTTAATATAAACAATTTAACATCTACTTTCAGTTGCATCATTATTGCGCAACTATAACATTACATTAATTATAACATTTTTATTTAATTATGATAAACTAATTATAGGTGATATTATGAAAAAGAAAAAATTAAAAGTAAAATTGAAAAATTTAGTATTATTTTTAATAATAATTATCTGTATTACAACACTAATTATTTCAGCAAAAGATATTATTAACTGGATAATAGATTCTAATAAAACAGAAAAACAAATCGAAGAAATTACTGAAATAGTAGAAGTTGAAGAAGTAGAAGAAAATGAAAATACTGAAATAATAGAACAAAAAGAAGAACCACCAAAAGAAAATCCATATTGGGATTATATAAAAATGAATATGATTAATGTCAACTTTAATGAATTAAAACAAAAAAATCCCGATACCAAAGGATGGATAAAAGTAAATGGAACTAATATAAATTATCCATTCGTTCAAGCAAATGATAATAAATTTTATTTAAATCATACTTTCAATAAATCATACAATTCTGCCGGATGGGTATTCTTAGATTATCGAAACAACATAAACGAATTATCAAAAAACACAATCATTTATGCTCATGGTCGATTAGATACAACTATGTTTGGATCACTAAAAAATATATTAAGTAGTGGCTGGTTAAACAATACAAATAATTATGTAGTTAAACTTTCCACAGAAACAGAAAATACTTTATGGCAAGTATTTAGTGTTTACCACATTCCAACTACAAGTGATTATATAAAAGTACATTTCTCATCAAATGAAGAGTTTACTAAATGGGCCAAAATGTTATTGGATAGAAGTGTTCATAACTTTAATACAAGTATCAATGAAAATGACCAAGTATTAACATTATCAACTTGTTACAACGATAAAGAAAAAGTTGTATTACACGCTAAATTAATAAAAAAAGAAACAAGATAT
>JAEDES010000020.1 GCA_016293205.1 Bacilli bacterium | reverse complement strand
CATATTATTTTTTCTCATATATTTAATCGTCCTTTCAAGTTTATTATAATAAAAATGTAGATAGTGTCTTTTTTACACTGTCTACATTTATTTTATCACTTCAATTTGGTTCTTTTTTTATATAAAATTTATTGAGTTTATGTCTTCATTAATTAGATTTACTAATACTTCTACATTATACTTATTTATCTCACTTTTTATTTTGGATATGTCTACAGTAAATAGTTCTGGTCTACTTATTAGTAATTCATCAATTACTTCAATGTTTATTTCTTTAAAATAATTAATAATTTTTCCTACATTTTGTTCATTATAAATAACTGATTGAATTATAGAGGAATCATTGTTTTCTCTTATTTGTTCAATTACTTCATCAGTAATATCATATTCTCTTAAGAAGTTCATTCTATTTCCTCCTCTATTTTAGATACTATATGGGCTAATTTATTAAATGATCTTTCATTAATAATAGATTTATATGTTATAGCATATAAAATACTATCACTTGATTCATTTATGCCATTTGAAAGTAATAAATTATAAATTCTTAATACTTTTAATTTTGATATTCTTATACCATCAAAGTTATAACATAAAGCATTTTTCTTATCAGTATACTTATTTAAATGAGTAATATATTTCTTTGTAAATATTTCATCATTTATATCAATGTTAGTATTTTTAGTTATTTTATTGTATGCAGATTGTTCTTTAAATCTAGGTATATAAGTATCAGTCTTTTCTACTTTATTTGATTCTATTATTCCTCTAAACGGAATAGATGCATACTTTTTATTTTTTCTTGTTACTTCATCACATAACTGAATAATTGTTTTATTATTACTTCTAATTTCTTTAAAAGCATTTGTTATTCTATATTTACCATTAGGCATTCTTACAGGCTTTTGAGATTCATAAATATTGTAAAATACGATATCTTCTGGATTTGAATATTCTTTTAGACAACTTATATTATCCTTTATATATCTATATCCTAATGGATGAATCTCTATAAATTGATCTGCAATCTCTGCAAGATTTTTTGAAAGTAATGCAGAGAATGTTTGATTAGTTATCTTATCCCTATTACAATCTATTGGCAATCCATATTTTTCATATAATGATATATTTGTTTTTAATAAGTTATTGTCAAGGGTTAAAACTTGTTTGCATTTATCAAAAATATATCGTATATCAAATCCATTATCTTCTAAATATTCTATATTTGCTAAGAAATCTTTAGAACGTCCATTTAATAATTCAAATGCTATTTCATTACCTACTAAGATATTTACGTCTTTTCTTATTTCATCTAGAGAAATAGATACTGGTTCTTTATCTGATTTATTCTTTTTACGATATAGAGTTTCTTTATCACTTTGTCTAATTAGAACTGTTGGTATTTCAATTAAATCATCTGGTGTTAGACCTCTATTAGATGCATAAATTGTAACACTATTGATTGTTTCAAATGATGAGCCAACTACTAAAGCAAATAATATATTACCTTGAGTTTCTTCTTCTAATTTAGGATATTTAAATCCTTTTAAACAATCTAGCACTTCAGTAATATTTTTTAATTCTCCATATCTTATGATCGATGAAGATACTTTTTCATTTAATAAATCAAAATTATAGTTGTATTTTCTAAATGCTTCTTTAACTTCATCAATATTAAGAGGTTCTCCTATATACTCTTCAATTAATAAATCTTTTTTCTTTTCTAAGTAAATTTCTTGATTATATTTCATCAAAGAAAATAGTATTTTTCTAATATCTTTTTGATCTAAATTAGATTTATTTAATACTTCTTTAATTGTTTCTATATCAATAATTCTTTCATTATTTTTTTTATCTTCTAGTCTAGAAATTATATTTTCAATATTTCTAATTTTACTTAGTGTATCGTTATATTCTGGTTCATCAATTGGAATAGTTCTTTCTCTTATTAGATTTAGTGTTTCTATATGAGATAGAAAAGTTGTAATACTTTGTTTTTGACTTTCTTCTAGAGGGATATTTAATCCTTCTTCTTTATTCATAGAAAGAATCTTCTTTGTGATTAGTAAATTATTTGTTAAGTGTTTCTTCTCTAAAGCATTTAAATCAAATGCTTCTATGATTGATACTAATTCTTTATCTTCTATTTCAATTAAATTAGAAATATCTTCTTTTAGACTTAAAGCAAGTTTATTATTAGATTCTTTTAATGATTTAGTTTGTTGATACTTATTAGTAAAACTTTTATAATTTTCTAATTCAGATTGAAGAAGTTTTATTAATTTAGATTGTCTCGGTAGCATTTTCTTCACCTTCTTCTTTATAAAAGTTATTGTTTATATCTAAAATAGCATATACAATTGCTGTTTTAGTATCTTCATCAAGATTAGATTTTTCAATGATATATTCTATTTCTTTTATATCTTTAATTTGAGAGATTAGTTTACCATTATCAAAGTATTTTAAGACATCTTCTACTCTCTTTAAATATTCTTTTAATTCTTCAATATAATTTATATTTATATATTTAAAATCTCTTACTAAGTTATATTGATTTAGCCGTTTAACTAGGTTTTCAATTACTAATTTAGATTTTAGATATTGAGGAACTCCTAAAATATCAAAATTATATTTTTTCATTATAAATAAATTTTTTGATTCTACTAAGATATTATTAAAATCATCTTCGGAACGTATAAAATTACTTACTAAAGCTTTAAAAATAAATAATTCTGGATCTTGTAATTTAGAAATGTATTCTGCTAGAAGATGAATATCTTTTCTAGAGATTAATAATAAGTCATTAATATAAGTTTGGATGTTGTATTCATTTTCTAGTTCTTGGATCTTACTTGTAAGTTCAATCTTTTTATCATCTAGTTGAGACTCTAATATTAAAATAAGTTCTTCTTTCTTCATGATTACAACTCCCATTATTCTATTCTTATTTTATTATAGCATAGATTTCTAGAAAATAAAGTTATTCTTCTACTAAATTTGATAATTTTTTGAAGAGTTTGTTTATTCCTTTTCTATAGGTTCTTTCTATTAGATTTGATAGTTTTAAAGCATATTTAGATATCTTATTATTATAGTTTTTTTCTTTTTTTAAGTAATTTGATGCGACTATTTCTTTTCCTTGTTCTAAGTCTTTTTCAAATTGTTTTATAGATTCTTCTGTTAAGATATATTGTTTTTTATTTTCTATTTCTTGATGATTAGATGCTGTTGTTAGATATAGTGTCATAAATATAATTAAAAGAATTGTTATTAATACTTTTATTATTTGTTTAATATTCATTTATAACCTCCATAAAGCATTCTGCTAAGGCTAAAGAAGAGTTTAGTACTTCTATAGGGGTATTTTGATATCCTCCCATTTCTACTAGAATTAAATACTTAGAGAAGTCTTGATTATAAACTCCATTTACTCCGGGTCCTCCTTTTTTATAGATTCCTTTAGTTAAATTTGGGTATTTTTGATTTATTTTATTATTTAGTTTCTCTGTGAAGATTAGATTTTCTTGATAATTAGGATTTTCTAGTCCAATTAAAAATAAGATTTTAGCATAACTTTTATTATTAATTATTACTGTTGTTTTATCTTTAGTAATAGAATCTCTATGAATATCAATAAAATATTTTAGAGTGGGATACTCTAGTTTTCTTTGTTCTAGAAGTGTTCTTGTTGCTTTATAAGAATATGAATAACTCCAAGAGTTTTTATTTAATATTTCTTTTATATTTGATTCTTCTACATATGTATATAATTTATTTTTATTAAATATTTCTTCTAAAATATAATTAGAGATTGTTACTGTTGGTTTAATATAATAATCTATGATTGTTGATGTTTCATATTCTTCTGCTTGATGGGTGTTATATATATAAATTAGAGGATCTTTTGATTCTTCTTTTATAACAGGTATTATTTTTTTCTGTCTTAGATTTTTATTTAGATAATTTAGTGTATTATCTTTATAATTTGATAATTTACTAGTAAGTAGTTTATACGATAACTCTTTTTTAGTTTTTGGTAGTGAATAATCTACTAAGATATTTATAAAGTCTTTGTTGGTTATTTCTATATTTATTAGACCAAGAATTATTCCAAATAAAAATATTAATACTGGAAATAGCTTTTTCATTATATCACCAGTATTAATATATAGTTTTAATTATAATTATTTTGTCGGATTAAAGTTATCATGTAATGATTTATTAATAGAGTTTGCGATTAAGAGAGATAATTTTTCTATTTGGAAATCTATTTCTTTAGGGGTTACCATTAAATTATATTTTATTGGTATTAAGACTTCATCAATTAATTGTTTTAGATCGAGTGGTTCTAAGAGACCTATTTCTCCTAGGATATCTTTTTCTTCTTCTTTAGATAGAGTGTTTTCTTGTTCTGAATAGTCTTGATATGTTGTTAGTTTTGTTTTTAAATTATCTTTGTTTTCTATTTGATATGAAATATGTTTTTTTAAGTTAATTAGTGTATCTTTTACGATAGTTGATGCTTCTACAATAGTTGGGACTCCTATAGCGATTACTGGAATATTTAGAGTCTTTTTTGTTAATTCTTCTCTATTGTTACCTACTCCACTACCAGGAGAAATTCCTTTAGTAGTTACTTGAATTACTTTATTTAAATGATCTAGAGAAGATGCTGCGAGAGCATCTATAAATATTACTAATTTGGTATTTGTCTTTTCTATTAGTGATTTAATAATAGTTGATGTTTCTATACCAGTTGTTCCTGTTACTTCTGGTTTAAATATAGCCGTATTTTGGTAAGACTTGTCTACTTCACCTAAATTATATAAATAACTTGTTACAAGGATGTTTTCTAATGTTTTAGGGCCAAGTGAATCTGGTGTTGATAAAGAATTTCCTAGACCAATTATTAAAACTAGATCTTCTTTTTGTATATTATAATCTTTTAATATTAGTTTTAACTCCTTTATAAGGGCGTTTTCTATTATTTTAAAATTATCTTTATCTGTTATATCTTCAAATGAAATAGAAATATATTTTTCATCACTTGCATCTATTCTTTCTACTTTGTATGTTTTATCTACAATTGATTCTTTTTTTGATCCATTGATACCTTCTCTTTCTATTATTAAGTCTGTTCTTAAGTTATAATTTTCTAAAGATATTTCATGCATTTTATTCACCTGATATTATTTTTTGCAAAAATATAGAATTTATTTGCTTTTTTTTAATTTTTTTGATAAAATTAACTTGTTTACAAAAAGTGAGGTGAAAAAGATGCCAAATATTAAAAGTGCTGTAAAACGTATGCATTCAAACGCTAAGAAAGCAGAAATTAATTCATTAGTAAGTGGAGCTATGAAAACAGCAATCAAAAAATTCGAAAAAGAAGTTGCAAACGGAAATAAAGAAGAAGCTAGTAACAACTTAAATATTGCTTTACAAAGAATTGATAAAGCTGTAGTTAGTGGATTAGTTCATAAGAACAAAGCTGCTCGTTTAAAATCAAGATTAACAAAAATGAGAAATTCAATGGAATAATATAGTAAACCAATTAACATTAATTGGTTTTTTATTTGCTTATTTTTAAAATTAAGATATAATTAATATAGAATAATAAATGGGTATGGTGAGATTAATGAGGAAACTATTTACCGGACTACTTACTTTATCATTATCATTAATTATATTAGGATTAATATTATATAATGAACAAAGTATAGTTCAATATCTTAATGAAACTATTCTTCATTCATATGAAAAGATTGCAGTTCACAAGAACGAATATTATAGACCAAATAATTTTATGTTTGTACAAAACACTGAAAATTATTTAGTTTCTTCAAAACAAGAAATATATAATAATTTTTATTCAGGTATTAATAGTGGTGCAGATTCATTCTCATTCTATTGTAAACATGATTATGATGAGTGTTTAGAGGATTTGACTGAGATTGCAAGTAATAGAGATTTATTATCACATATTAATAATTTCACTCACCCATTCAATAGTTTTAAGCAAGTTGAGACAAAGTTTGAGGCTTTTGGAAAAGTTACTATTGTATTAAAGAAAAATTACACTAAAGATGAAAGAGATAGATTAAATGCAGAAGTTGAAAGATTATCTAAAGAATTATTTAGTGAAAATAATACAGTTAAATATAATATTTTACAAGCGCATAATTATATTATTAATAAAAGTAAATATGATTCTAAAAAGATAAGTGGTGAATCAATTTATAATTCAGATAAAGCAACTGGTGCCTTATTTGAAGGATGGGCTATATGTAGTGGTTATACTGATTCTATGCAGTTGTTCTTAGAAGAACTTGGTATTAATAATTTTAGAGTTGCGAGTGATAAACATACTTGGAATGCAGTAGAGATTGAAAACAAATGGTATCATCTAGATCTTACTTGGGATGATCCTGTTGCAGTTGGAGTTCCTGATTTAGATTTATTAGAACATGAATTTTTCTTAATAAGTACTCGTGATTTAAAGAATTTTAATACTGGTGAGCATGAGTTTAATGAAGAAATTTATAAAGAATTAAAAATAGAAGCTTAGGCTTCTATTTTATTTTATATAATTATATACTTCTTCTATTGTATTATTGAAATTATTAAAGTCTACATCAAACCATTTTGTATCAAATTGATGTTTAAAGAAAGTATATTGTCTTTTAGCATATCTTCTTGAATCTTGTTTTATTTCATTTATAGTATCTTCTAATGATTTATTTTCATATAAGTAATGGTAAAACTCTTTATACCCTATTCCAGTATTTAGTACTCTTGATGATAAATAATATGGTTTTAAGGACTTTATTTCGTCTAATAATCCGTTTTTTATCATTTTATCTACTCTATTATTAATTCGTTCATATAAGTAGTTTCTGTCTGTTGTAAGACCAATTACTTTTGTTGGATAAAGTAGTTTATCTTTATTATGAGTGATTGTTTCATTATTTTCATATTTATTTAATAATCTTATTAATCTTTTACGATTATTTATATGAATATCAATATCATCTGTATATTCTTTTAATTTATTTAAAATTTGTTCATTTGATAAGTCATTATACTCATTGTAGGTTGTACCTTCATCAAAGTCATAATCATATAGAGCGGCTTTTATATATAGACCGGTACCTCCAACAATGATTACTCTTTTATTACGAGATGTTATGTCATCTATTAGTTTTCTTACATCTTTTTGATAGTCAAAGACTGAGTATTCTTCTTCAACTGTTCTTACATCAATTAAATGATGTGGGATGTTTTCTCTTTCTTCTAATGTAGGTTTTGCACTACCAATATCTAAATTTTTATAAATAGCAACCGAATCACCATTGATGATTTCTGCATCTATTTTTTTTGCAAGTTCGATACTTAATTTTGTTTTCCCTACTCCTGTAGGTCCAACTATGACAATGATATCTTGCATATTATCACTCCTAATCAATTGAACGTTTAAATAATTTTTCTAAATCATATTTTGTATATGTAATAATTGTTGGCCTTCCATGAGGACATGTAAATGGATTTTTTGTTTTTCTTAAAGCATCTAATAGCCATACTTGATCATCATATGAAATATAGTCATTTGCTTTAATAGACATACGGCATGCCATTGTGATGGCAGCTTTTTCAATAAATTTTTCTCTTGAGAAATTTTCATTTACTGAGACAATATCTAAAATCTTTTTAATGGCTTCTTCTTCATATCCAACTGGTAACCAAGTTGGATGAGATCTTATTATAAATGTATTAGTACCAAATTCATCTAGATCAAAACCAAATTCTTTTAACATTGGAATATTTTCTTTTATAATTAAATATTCGTTTGTTGGTAATTCTATTTTTATTGGCACAAGTAAGTCTGTAATATTTACTTTTGTTGTAGACATCTCATGAAGATATTTTTCATAATTAATTCTTTCTGCTGCAGCATGTTGATCTATTACATACATACCATCTTCATTTTCAGCAATTATATAAGTTAAATAAACTATTCCTCTTGGAATCATTTCTTTTATACGATATTCTTCTTTTTTTTCTTCAAATGGTAGGTCTTCATACTCTTTCTTTTCTTCTTGAATAGTGAAATCTAATTGAATAGTTTCGTATTGTTTATTTTGAATTTCTTTTTTCTCTTCAGTTATTTCTTCTTTTATTTGATTTCTTACTTCTGATACGGAAGAATTATCTCTTACTGAGATATTTGGTATTAAAGTAAGTTCTTTTAATCTTTCAGTAATTAGTTTTTCTACTAATTCTTTTAATGTATCCATTTTTGAGAATTTAATATCCATTTTAGTTGGATGGATATTAATATCTATTAGAATTGGGTCTACATCAATATTTAAAACAATAATAGGATATTTATCTTTAGGAATATATGTATGATAACATTCTACTATTAATTTATTTAATTCATTATTCTTTATTACTCTTCCATTTACTAAAGTAGTGATAGAGTTTCTATTACTTTTAGTTGCTTCTGGATATGATATATATCCACTTAAATAGTAATCATCATTTTCTCCAGAGATTGGAATCATCTTTTTAGTGATATCTACTCCATATATTTGATAAATTACTTTTAGTAAATCTCCATTACCATCGGTTGCTAAAAGTACTTTATCATTATTGGATAGAGTAAATTTTATATTTGGATAAGATAAAGCCATCTTGTTTACATATTCTACAATATTTGCTAATTCAATATATAAGTTTTTTAAATACTTTAATCTTACTGGTGTATTATAAAATAAATCAGATACAGTAATTGTTGTTCCTGGTTGAAGGTCACTTGGTTCTACATTAATATTCTTACCACCTTCTAAGGTTACTATTGTTCCTTCTACTCCATTTGATGTTTTTAACCTTACATTTGAAACAGATGCAATTGATGGTAATGCTTCACCTCTAAATCCTAGAGAATCTATATTAAATAAATCATCTAATTTTTTTAATTTAGAAGTTGCATGACGAGAAAATGCTATTTGAGCATCTTCTCTATCCATACCTATCCCGTTATCTGATACTGTTATTTCTTTTACTCCTGAGTCTATTAAAGAAATAGATATTTCAGTACTATTAGCATCTATTGAGTTTTCTACTAATTCTTTTACTACATTCATAGTCTTTTCAACTACTTCTCCTGCAGCAATCTTATTAGCTAAAATTTCATCCATTACTTTAATTTTACTCATATTATCATCCTATCCTTCAAAATTACGATCATTAGCATACGATGAACATTCTAAATGTACAGCATAATTATATTGATCTAATTTATTTCCTGTTGCTTTTCTTCTTGTTACTTTAACTTGACCTGTACATTGAACATTCTTTGTACCTGGGTCTTCTAATTCTTTTACAAATCCATTTTGAATTAGTTTATCTGATGTAATAATTAATCCGTTAGTACAATTTGTTAGTGCTGCTCCTGCAGGTTGACATTCTGGTACTAATACACCTTTATCAATAATATAGTTTTGGGCTCCATTAAATAGCGTTAATTCCATTGCTTCATATGATTTTTCTCTTGTTTTGTTCATATAAATTGATGTACCACTTATAGCAACACCACTTATTATACCAATAATAATTATTACAGCAAGTAATTCAACTAGAGTAAATCCTTTCTTATTCATTTTATATTCCTCCTTATTCTTTTATTATACTATATTTCTTTTAAATATGTATAAACATTTGATGCAACTTCTTCTGGCAATACTTCTTTTAATTCTTCAAGAGTTGCTTCTTTCATTTTCTTTAGAGAACCAAATTTTCTTAATAATTCTTTTTTTCTTTGTTCTCCAATACCTGGAATTACATCAAGTAGAGATGACAGTGCTCCTTTAGATTTTATATTTCTGTGATATGTAATTGCATATCTATGTACTTCATCTTGAATCTTTGTTAAAAATAAGAATAAATTTGATGATTTATCAACTTTTAATATTTCATAATTATCTGTCATAATTTCACTTGTATGGTGTTTACTATCTTTAACTAGACCAATTATTGGGATGTTTAGTCCTAGGGACGTTACTATTTCTTTAGCTACTGATATTTGAGCTTTTCCTCCATCCATAACAATTAAATCTGGTTTTTGTAAGTCTTCCATTAATACTTTATAATATCTTCTATAAAGTACTTCTTTCATGGCAGAAATATCATCTTTGGCATCAGATGTAATCTTAAATTTACGATATTCATCTTTAAGAGGTAGAAAATCATCAAAAACAACCATTCCTCCTACATAGAATGTTCCAAATAAATGAGAATTATCAAATGACTCCATACGAGATACTTTGTCTAGATGTAATAATTCTTTTAATTCATTTATTGCATTTAGTCTTTTTTCATCATCATTCTTTAGTATTTCTTCTTCTCTTTCTAGTTGTTCTTTAGCATTTTCATATGCTAGGTCAATAAGTTGTTTTAATCTACCTTTTTGAGGTTTAGAGACCTTAATATTAAAATAATCTTTTAAAAGTTCTTCATCAAGATTTTCTGGTATTAATAATTCTTTTGGTAGAATAGAGGTTTTTTCATAAAACTTAATTAAGTACTCTAATACTTCTTCTTCAGTATCTGTAATAGTTTGAATAATTTCATTATGTCTACCAAATAATAATCCATCTCTAATAAAGAATATTTCTATTGATAAGAAGTTTTTATCTTTAAAGTAATTTACTAGATCAAAATTATAGTCTTTATTAAGATCAATTTTTTGTTTATTTAAAGTAATTTTTATATCATCTAACATATTCTTTAATTCTAAAGCTTTTTCATAATTTAAATTTTCACTGGCAATTAACATTTCATCTTCAATTTTCTTAGTTATTATTTCAGCATCTCCTTTTAAGAAAGAAATAATTTCTTTTTTCATTTTAGTTATTTCTTCTTCTGGGATTTGTTTTTTACAATAACCTAGACATTCATGAATATGATAGTATAAACATAAATCTTTTTTTAATTTATCACATTTACGTAATGGATAAATTCTATTAATAATATTTACTGTTTTTCTTGCAGCGTTTACATTGGGATAAGGGCCATATAGATGAGTCTTATCTTTTTTCTTTTTTACATTACGAACGACTTTTAAGGTAGGATATTTTTCATTAGTTAACTCTATGTATGGATATGTTTTATCATCTTTTAGAAGAATATTATATTTAGGATTATATTTCTTTATTAAAGTTATTTCTAGAATTAATGATTCTAATTCTGAAGATGTTACAATATAATTAAAATCATCTATATCTTCTACTAATAATCTTGTTTTACCAGTTTGTGTTCCAGTAAAATAACTTTTTAATCTATTTTTTAAGTTTTTAGCTTTACCTACATAGATAATTACACCATCTTTATTTTTCATTTGATAACTACCAGGTTTGTTTGGTACTAAAGATAGTTTTTCTCTAAAGTCTTTCATAAAATCACCACGTATAAATTATAACAAAAGAAAAAGACTATTTCTAGTCTATTGGAATTTTTCCATTGCTTTCATCATTTGATTAATTTGTTTTTGATTAGGTTTTCTTCCCATTTGCATCATTAATGTTTTAATCATTTCTTCATTAATTGGAGGGTTTTCTTTTAAATATTTTTTCATAAAGAATCTTGCTCCAAAGAATCCAGCTAATGCTCCGATAAGAAGACCTACTACTAATAATAAAATATCTGCTAACATATTTTCATCTCCTCTTCTATATTTTACATAAAATATATGATTTAAACAAGTTATTTATAATAAATAAGTATAGTTTTTCTTTATTTTAGGGGATGTTGAAGTTAGAAAGAAATAATCATGATTCTTAAAGTCACAGACAAAATAATTTTCTGAAAAGTTAGATAATATTTCAAAGAATGCTTTTGAGTTATTCTCTACTTCTAATCTCATATAAGAAGATTTTATTGTTAATCTGCTTATTTCATCTTTATATAAATTATTTATATAGTGAGTTTGATTTCTCTTAGAATATGGGATGTCTTGATGATACTTTATAAATATCTTTCGATCGAGATCGTTTTTATTTATTTTATTTATCAGTTGATTAAATAAGTTATATCCATACTCTACTTCATTTTTTTCAAGATAATATATTTGTTTTAAGATATTATATAATACTCGTTCATTTCCTTTATATAGGTTTTTAAATTCTTTTTTTATATCAAAAATAAAATAGACTTTCATTATATCACCATTAATAGGTTATCAATAACGAAGGTCTATTTTTGTCTATTTTAATAATTCTTCTACTTTTTGTTCTAGAGTATCTGGATCAAATCCATATTTTTTTAAGACATCTTTCTTTGGCCCGCTAGAACCATAATTTTCAAGTGTAATTAAATATTTTTCATTATAAATTAATGTGTGCCATGAATATGCAGGAGATGTATCAATTACAATCTTTCTTACTTCCACAGGAAGTATTTCTTCTATATATTCATCTGATTGATTCAAGAATCTATTAAGATTTGGAATTGATACTACTCTAATATCTATTCCTTTAACTTTTAATCTTTCTGCTACTTCAATGGCTGTATGAACTTCTTCTCCTGATGCAATAATAATTCCATCTGGTTTTTTAGGTGTATCTAAGACAATATAACCACCTTTTTCTACTTCTGATGACTTAGTTGTTGTCATAATTGGAAGTGAGTTTCTAGATAGACATATTGCTGCTGGAGATGATGTTTTTTCAAAGATTGTTTTATATGCACCTAATACTTCATTTATATCAGCAGGTCTAAAGACATCCATATTAGGCATTGATCTTAATGCAACTAATTGTTCTACTGGTTGATGAGTTGGTCCATCTTCACCTACTGTAATTGAGTCGTGTGTGAAGATATATGTAACTGGTAAATTCATCATACAAGCAAGTCTCATTGATGGTCTTAAATAATCACTGAAACTTAGGAATGTTGATCCATATGGACGAAGCCCACATAGAGCCATACCGTTTAGGATTGCTCCCATAGCGTGTTCTCTTACTCCAAAGAAAATATTTTTTCCTGAGTAATTGTCACTTCCAAAATCTCCACCATTTTCAATATAAGTTTTATTAGCGGCAAATAAATCTGCTGATCCACCTAAGACATATGGAACAAATTCACTTATTCCATTTAGAATCTTTCCTGATGTTACTCGAGGCGATTCTTCACTTGATTCAGGTGGTGTATATTCTAAATCTTTTAAACTTATTGTTTTATCTTCTCCCATTAGATAATTTAATTCTTTTTTAGTTTCTTCATCTAATGTTTCAAGTAACTTATCAAATTCTTCTGATATGTTTTTATTTCTTTCTTCAATTAAATATGCCATATCTTCAATAGGAGTTTGAGTTACTGTAAATGGAATATCTCTTACACCTAATTTTTCTTTAATGTTAGTTATATCTTCTTGTGATAACGGTGAACCGTGAGCTTTTGCTGTTCCTTGAACAGATGAATATTTTCCAATAACTGTTTTTATTTCAATTAATGTTGGTTTATCAGTTGAAAGTTTAGCAGCATCTATTGCTTTAGAAATTGCTTCATATGATTCTCCATCATCTACTGTTATAACATTCCATCCCATTGAGACAAATCTCATAGCAATGTTTTCATTAAATGTTTTATTTGTTTTTCCATCTAAGCATATACCATTTGAGTCATATAAAACTATTAATTTATTTAATTTAAGAGTTCCTGCTAAAGAGATAGCTTCGTAAGTAACTCCTTCCATTAAATCTCCGTCTCCACATAAGACATATGTATAATAGTCGATTAGTTTATTCTTTTGATATCTATTGCGTAAATATGCTTCTGAAATTGCCATACCTACTGCACTTGCAAGTCCTTGACCTAATGGACCAGTAGTCATATCAACGCCTGGTGTTACACCGTATTCTGGGTGTCCTGGAGTCTTCGAATCAATTTGTCTAAATGCTTTTAAATCATCTAGAGTTAAATCAAATCCTGACATATATAATGTTGCATATAATAAAGCTGAACCATGTCCTGCAGACATTACAAAACGATCTCTATTATAAAATTTAGGATTTTTTGGATCAAACTTTAAATGATGTGCATATAAAGTATAAATAATTGGAGCGGCACCCAAGACAATTCCTGGGTGTCCACTTTTTGCTTCATTTATCATATCGATACCTAAGCATCGTATTTGATCTATAATTTTTGTTTGATTGATATCACTACCATCTTTACGTTGAGTTATCACTTGAATCACTCCTTCTTTGTGTAATTAGTATATCACATGATTTATATTTTATGATATCTTATTTTCTTATATAGTTCCATTAGTACTAAAACAATAGATGCGATAGCGAATAGTCCAATCATACTTGAGAATGGAACAACTACTGTTTGTAGTAATGCTGATAATGCATCTACTTCCATAACAATAACTTGTAATAACACTGAAGCAATTACTCCAAATACTATTAATCTGTTATTTTTTAATGGAACTTTAAATGCAGAAGCATGTTCACTGCGACAATTGAATACATGAATGTTTTGGATAAATACCATTAAAGCCATGATATAACCACGAGCTGTTGGAACATTCATATGTGCTACTTTAATTAAATAGTACCATACAGCAAATACAATTAAACCAATAATAGTTCCAGCTACAATAATTTCTTCTAAAATTGTTTTATCGAATAATGATTCTTTTGGATCTCTTGGTTTTTCTTTCATTATATCGTTTTCTGCTCTTTCAAATGATAAGGCAAAGTCTTGGATACCGTCTGTTACTACATTTAACCATAAAATTTGAATTGCTACTAATGGCATTTCCATATCAAATAGAATTGCTAAACAGAAGAATAATACTTCAGCAAGTCCACATGATACTAAGAAGAAAATAATCTTTCTAACGTTAGCATAAGCTACACGTCCTTCTAAGATACCACTTACGATTGATTTAAAGTTGTCATCTAAAACAATCATATTAGCTGTTTCACGGGCAATATCAGTTCCACTACCCATAGCAATACCAATATTAGCAGTTCTAAGCGCTGGAGCATCATTTACTCCGTCACCTGTAACAGCAACGAATTCTCCTTGACGTTTTAGTGACTCTACTATTTCTAATTTTTGTAATGGGGTTACTCTTGTAAAGACTACTTTATCTTTAACAAATTCATCAAATGCTTCTTCACCTTTTACAAAATATTCATCAACTTCTGCTCCAGTAGTTACTCTATCATATGATGCTGTTAGTTTTAAATCTTTAGCGATAGCAAAAGCTGTTAATGGATGGTCTCCTGTAATCATTAATACTTTGATTCCAGCACCACGACATTGTTTAATTGATGCTACTACTTCTTTACGAATTGGATCTATAAATCCAACCATTCCCATAAATGTTAAATCTTTAATATCAGATTCTTGATATCTATCTTTTTTCTTAATTTTTCCATTAGCTAAAGTAATAACTCTTAATCCATCTTTAGCAAGTCTTTCGTTTTGTTCATTTAGTTTTTTAATGTTATGTTTACTTACTAAATTAGAGTCACTACAGAATTCTAATACTTTTTCTAATGATCCTTTGATAGTACAATATGTTTCTCCATCTTTTTCATAGAATACTGCAGAGTATTTATTTTCTGATTCATATGGAATACTATCAATTATTTTAATATTATCTGTTTTAATTTTTGCTTTTTGACCTAATACTAAGAATGCTATATCAATTGAATCTCCAAATCTTTCCTCTTCAGTAAGTGTTGCTTCATTATTGATTGTTCCTAGTAATGCAAGTTCTTGAGCATATTTTAATTTTTCTCCGGCAATCGTTCCTTCAATTTCATAACCTACTCCTGAGATATCATATTCTAAGTCATTTGGTAGTAATATCTTTTTAGCAGTTTGTTCGTTAACTGTAAGGGTTCCTGTTTTATCTGTTGCGATAACAGTACAACTACCAAGAGATTCTACTGAATATAGTTTCTTTGCTACTACTTGCTTTTTAGCCATGTGGTTAGATGCTATTGTTAATGCCATTGTTAAGGCTAATGGTAATCCTTCTGGCATAGCAGATACAGCTAATGCTACTACAGATAGGAATATTTCATTATATGGTATTCCTTTCGATATAAGAAGAACTGTAATTAATAAAGCTACTATAATTACTAAAATACTAATTTGACTTGATAATTTATTAACTCTAATTGTTAAAGGTGATAATTCTTCTTTAGTATTATTAATTGTATCAGCAATTTTACCTAATTCTGTTTTTAAAGCTGTTGCTACTACTACGGCTTTTGCACGTCCTGTAACAACACTTGTTCCAGAGAATAGCATATTCTTTTGATCACTTATTGATAATTTATCATCTTTAATTGGAGCAGCATGCTTATTTACAGCAAGAGATTCTCCAGTAAGAATTGATTCATCTACTGTAAAGTTATGAGCTTCAATAATTCTTAAGTCAGCACTAATTTTATCTCCTGATTCTAAGAATACGAAGTCTCCTACTACTACGTCAGCAGAATCAATTACTATTTCTTTTCCATTTCTTAATACTTTAGTTTTTACTGTTACAAGTTTTGATAAAGCATCTGCTGTATTATTTGCTTTATTTTCTTGATACGTTCCCATACTTACATCAATTAAAACAATTAAGATAATTGCTAAAGCTTCAATTGGTTCATTTCCAATTAATGATGCAATAACAGCCACTAATAGTAATATTAAAATCGGATTCTTAAACTCATCAAAAAATATTTTTAATATACTATCTTTTTTCTTTTTTGGTAATTCGTTTTTACCATACTTTTCTAATCTTTTATTGGCTTCTTTGTGAGTCAATCCATTTTCATCGGTCTTTAATTTAGTGAACAATTCATCACGTGACATTTGATACCAATGCGAATTCATTTAATTAATCACTCCTTGAAATTATTTAGTAGAATCGATTGTACCCTACTATAATTGTCATTATACCAAATTATTCCTTTTTTAACAATTAAACATTATAAATTTTTACATAAATTTAGAAAATGAAAAAAGAGCTGTTTTAGCTCTTTTTAATCTACATTTACACCTTTACTAAATAGTTTTGAATTTACTATGTATAATACTATGATATTAGTCATATATACCCCTACAGCAAGATATATACATAATTTAATCATATCTACATTTAGTGTTTCCATAGAATAAAATAAATTCATTATATCTTTATTAAATAATGCTACTAAAAACACTACTGCTAGAGCAAAGATTTGTGTTAATAAATAGATTATAAATCCATAAATAAAGGTAAATAACATTTTATTATTATTTTTTCTATGTCCTAGAACTATTCCAACATATCCTGATTGAAGCATATTAAATAATTCTAAAAAAATTACAAATACAAATGAAAATATTATACCTATAACTGTACTATCATAAATAGTTGCGAGTGGTAATAATAAATTTTTAACTAATTCAATATTTTCTTTTGAATAATGTGCTATAAATAGTGATAATACAATCACTAAAATACTTATTAGTAAAGTTATTACTGAGACTATAAATTTAGATAAATATAGCGTTTTCTTTTCTACTGGAAGAGTATGAGTTAAATAAGATTCATCCCCATAGAAGTTTTGTTTAAATCTTACCCATAGACGTATCAAATTATTTATTATTATATTAAACATCATTGCAATCATTGTACCATTACATATTTGTCCAATAACATTAAATATAAAAGAGTTTTCTATACTTAAAAATATTCTTGTTAAGATAGAAAAGAAAATTGATAATCCATAGAATACTATAAGTACAATATTTATACTTTTTAAATCATATTTTAATAATTTTTTTAACATTTAAACATCCTCCTAAAGATTTCATCAATTGATTCTTTTTCTTTTTTTCTTAATTCATCGGCATCACTTTGTAGTATGATTTTACCTTTATCTATAAAGATTACTTCATCTAATATTCTTTCTATGTCTGCGATTAAATGGGTTGAGATGATGACACTAGCATCTTCATTAAAATTATTTAAAATTGTATCTAGAATATAATCTCTTGTTGCAGGGTCTACTCCTCCTAACGGTTCATCTAAAATATATAAGTCTGCTTTTCTACTCATAACAAGAACGAGCTGTACTTTTTCCTGCATACCTTTACTCATTTTAGATAATTTTTGAGTTGTATCTAAATCTAGATCTTTTAATAATTTTCTTGCTTTTGTTTTTGAAAAATCTTTATAGAAATCTTCAAAGTATGCTATTACTTGATCTACTGTCATAGATTTATCTAAGTATGTTCTTTCTGGCAAATAAGAAATTACTTTTTTACTTTCTACGCCAACTCTCTTTCCATTTACTAATATTTCTCCTGATGTTGGCGTAAGTAAATCATTAATTAATTTTATAAGTGTTGTTTTTCCAGTACCATTCTTACCTAATAAACCTATTATTCTACCTTTTGGGATTGTTAAATTAATATCTTTTAATATTTTTTTATTCCCAAATTGTTTATTTACATTAATAAATTTAACTAAATCCATTATTTGTTTCCTCCTATTTGTTTCAAATAATTCAATGTATCAGATTCTTCAAATCCTATTTCTTGCATATTTGATAAATATTTTTTTGTTAACTCATCAGCATATTGTTTTTTGTATTTTTCAATCAACTTAGTATCTTCTGTTACAAACTTTCCATTTGTTCTTTCTGTATAAATTAAATTTTGTTCTTCTAATTCAATTAAGGCCTTTTGCATTGTATTAGGGTTAACTTTATTTTGAATGGCTAAGTCTCTTACTGATGGTAATCGTTCTCCTGATTTTATTTTCCCTGATATTATATTTATTTTTAATTGTTCTACTAGTTGTATATATATCGGAGTATTATTATCAAATTTAAACATTTTTATTTTCCTTTCTACATTGTATTACTCTCTTAATACAATGATACAATTGTTTTTAGTTTTAGTCAACAAAAAAACTCAGATTGCTCTGAGTAATTTTTTAATGGTGCGGGTAACAGGAGTTGAACCTGCAAGCCTTGCGGCACTAGATCCTAAGTCTAGCGCGTCTGCCAATTCCGCCATACCCGCATGATGGTGGACCCTACTGGACTCGAACCAGTGACCGCCCGGTTATGAGCCGGATGCTCTAACCAACTGAGCTAAGGGTCCGCTGCTATTTAATAATAGCATATATTTATTTTTGTTGCAAGTAATTTTGCAAAAAATAAGAGAAAATTAATTCTCTTATTTACCTAATCTATTTAATAGATTGATTTTAAACATATCTTTTTCAGGATTTGTTTTAGAAATCATAACACCTTTATAAGTTGAAAGTTCAGCACGGTGACCTTCATCTAATATTCCTTCTGGTGTAATGTTAGTTAAAAGAATAATGTTTTTTTCAGTATAAACTGTATAGTGTAGAATAATTTCACCATGAACTTTTGCAAATAATTCATCAGTTGGTAATTTTAATTCATAACTAATTGTTTTATCCTTTTCATTTTTACTAACTTCTTTACCTAAGAAATTACCCTTTCTTAATTCAGGATAATAATTGAATGTTAATTTCTTATAAGCAAGCATGTTATACTTTCTTACAGATCTTTCTTTTTTTCTAAAATCATTTTCATCTAAATATTCGAATATATAAGTATTCATCATAATATTCAACCCCCTACTATAGTATAGACAACCCCTAATCTTCTATACCTTCAAAGTACACATATTATATCACTTTTTTTCGACTTTGTCAAATTTTTTCGTTGATATATAAGGGCTTTAGGTGTTTTTTTGATGTTTTTTTGGCATTTTTTACTAATTTTACATAAAAAAAGACGATTTCTCGCCTTTTTATTATTATTTTGAATATCCTGCTTCGTTAGTATCTTCTTGACCTTGTTGTTCAAGACTTCTGATATAGTCATCAACCATTTGTTCATATGTTACTGGTTCTTCATATTCCATTACTTCTTGACCACTGTTATTTGCTACTGATGCAGATTCTTGTGATGCTACTGATGCTGGAGCTGCACTATAACTTGATGTTGAAGAAACATCTCCTAATGAATCAGCATCTGGTAATTCTTCATCTCCATCTACTGCTCCTGTTCCATCTGTTGTAATATCTTCAACTGAAGGATCTAAGTTTCCGTTTCCATCTTCGTATTCATCATCGAAGTCAACTCCATGGTCTCCAAAATCGTCTTCGTTTACTGTTCCGCCATTTTCGATTTCTTCATTTGCATTGTTAATATCTTGTTGTAAGTCTTCTTGATCTTGTCTAACTTCTTCTTCTTGTTGTCTTCTTTCTTCATCAGCTTTAGCTTGTTCTTCTTGACGTTTCTTTTCTGCTTCTTCTTCGGCTTTACGTCTTGCTTCTTCATTTTCTCTTTCTAACTCAGCATCTACTGCATCTTCTGCTGCTTGAACTTTTTCTTCACCAGCTTGTTTTACAGCTTCTTCTCTACTATCTGTTGTAGTAGTTGTTGTTTCTGTTCTTGTTGTTGTATGTGTAGATGTGTGTGTAGTATAAGTTACTTTTCCTGGGTCGTATACATATCCAAATTTTTCTAGATAGAATCCATTTACCCAATATTTAAATTCATCTAATTGACTTAAATCTCTTTCTGCATCACCGATGTTATAAGAATCTTCTGCTTCTAATTCAGCAATCTTCATCGCTTTGAATTGATCATAAGTTGGATTCTTTTTATCAGTTTCATCAGTTAATGTGATGTACATAGCTTTTTCAAAGATACTATCAGCTAAATTACATAATCCTAAATCATTGAAGTATGCAATTGCAGAATCTGATAATGTATGATCGATTGATAAGTTTTGGAACATCATTTCTGAAGCAGCAACGATTGGAGTAACTGCTAATTTATATGGTTCAATTTGAGCTCTACCTTCAGCATGTGAAATACCTTGTGTTCTAACTTCGTCAGTAATTGGGAAGTCTTTATGTAATTCAGCATAGAAAGCATTAACTCTTTCAATCATTTGTTCTTCTGTTTCTGCATTTTTAGCAGCATAGAATAAATATTCATATTTCTTAACAAATTCTTGTTGTTGTTCATCTCTTAGGAATTTATATGAATTTACTGGATTTTCATCATCAGCAATTACATATGCTCCCATTAATTGTAATGTTCCGTTTTTATATGCATTTGAGAACTCTGTTGCATCAATTTCTGCTCCATTAAACATAGCTGAAATTTCTTCTGGAGAATAATCATTATATGCTAAGTTTAATGCCATCATTTCATCCCAAGTTAATGCGGCTTTTACTTCACTACCAGGTTGTAAATATGCATTTGCAAAAGTAGTGTTGTAGTTATCCATCATATAACTTGCATGCATCATTGCATCTTTTTGAGTTTCATTTTTAGTTTGTTTTAATAATCTAATATATTGTTGTGAAGTTTCTTCTAACATTGTTTGTTCAATTGAAGGTGGATTAACCATATATCCTGTTTGAGTTTGTCTTGCTCCACAACTATATCCGAATAATGCAATTGCTAGTGCTGTAGCACCGATTGCAATATTTCTAACTACTTTATTTTTCTTTAATTTGTCAATTGCTCTTTGGAAAATATTCTTTTTCTTTGGAGGTTTTGTACTTGTAGTTGTTGGTGTAAATCTTGGTCCAGTTACAGTTGGTGTAACTCTTGGAGTTACTCTTGGTGTTGTAGGATTTACAATTGGAACAACTACTGGTGTAACTCTTGGAGTAGTTGGTGTCACTCTTGGAGTAGTTGGAGTCACTCTTGGAGCTGTAGGTGTTACCCTTGGAGCTGTTGGAGTTACTCTTGGTACAGTTGGAACAACTACTGGAATTGTAGGAGTTACTCTTGGAGCTGTAGGTGTTACCCTTGGAGCTGTTGGAGTTACTCTTGGTACAG
>JAEDES010000042.1 GCA_016293205.1 Bacilli bacterium | reverse complement strand
CATCTAGTGATTGAGTGGTACCTGACCCAAATGAAGGTTGTTGCAATTCAATTATCTTTGGTTCATTTGCAGATGGAACAGTTCCACTAGGTGGTTTTCCTATTGTAGAGTATGTAGTTGTTATTGTAATAGATTTACTATGTATACTACCTAATTTACCTATAATAGAATTTAATATATTAATTACTGCTCCGCCACCAATACATGTAACTGTGAAATCTTTATCGCTTATTTTTTTTGCTTCAATTTGATTTAATGCGGTAGTAGCGTTATCTGTACAATTTACAGTAACATCTTTAGCTGAAAAAGTTGTTGCTTGTATCATTTGGAACGTAGGAGTAGCATTATCTGTACAATTTACAGCAAAATCCTTATCGTTAATAGTCGCTACTTGTAATATACTTATTTGTTGAGAAGCAATATCTCCACCAGTTGCAGTAATATTAAATGGTTTATCTGTAATTGTTGCACTTTGAAGTTTATTAACCGTATCTAATATACTTTGAGCATTTGGTGCTGATACATTAATTGTAATTGGTTTTGATTCTGGAGCACTTTGAATTTCTTTTATTTTTGATATAGCTCCATTATCACTACAAGATATTGTTACACTTATAGCTTGACCATCATTTTTAAGTATATCATTAATTACTGGAGTTGCCTCATCTTCACAAGTAACCTTTAATTCTACATGTTCTGTCTTTTTATTTAAACCAAGTCTTGACAGTATTTCTCCAACAGTTTCTTTTAATGATACATCAATATTAACACTTACATTTTTACCATCCATTTTTTGAAGGTCTTGAACGTTTTCTTTTGCTTCTTTAGGTTCTTCTTTTCCGTTAACAACCACATCAGTAACAGCTTCACCATTAACTTCTAATTGACCTTTATCATTTTTAGTAACTTTTAATTCTTCACCATTATTGATTTTAACATCGGTCTTAGCTTCACCATTAACTTCTAATTGCCCTTTATCGTTGATAGCAATCGAATATTTTTCTCCACCTTCAACTTGAACATATGTAATGGCTCTACCGTCAGCTTCTAATTGTCCTTTTTCATTTTTAGTCATTCTAATTTCTTCTTCGCCATTAACTGTAATAGTTACATTACCATAAGTATCAGTTGAAAGTATTTCAACATACTCATTGGCTTCTCTTAGTTTTTCAGTACCAGTAACTTCTAGGTTAGTTACACCTTTTCCGTTGACTTCTAACTCACCTTTTTCGTTTTTAGAAAAAGTAAGTTTTTCTCCACCAGTTACTTCTATATCAGTTTGAGCCACGCCATTTACTTCTAATTGATTCTTATCATTAATAGATACTTCATATTTATCTTTTCCATCAATTTGAACATAAGTAATAGCTTTTCCATCAACTTCTAATTTATCTTTTTCTCCAACTGTTGCTTGAAGTTGTTGCTCTCCTTCAACTTGTAAAGTTATTAAACCATGAGTATCTACTGTAAGTTTTTCTACTTTCTTTTCAGCTTCATCTAATTCTTTTGTGTCAGCTTTAGCTTTATGATTACTTTTAGTTTCTTTTTTAACTTCTTCTTGTTTCTTCTTAGTTTCATCTAATTCTTTATTATCAGCTTTGGACTTATGATTGCTTTTAGTTTCTTTACCATCTAAATCATTTAATAATTTTTGAACTAATTCAAGTTTTTCTTTTCCTTCAGCAGTCATATTTACTTTTACTTCAGATGTTGTACCATCTGCGTTTTGTACTTCTGTTATGACCTCTTCTGTTTCTTCTGTACCATTAGTTTCAACATTTATTTGAGATGTTACAATTAAATCTTGCATTAGCATCAAAAATTCTTTTAAACTAGTGGCTTTAGCTAACGCTTCATCTGCACCTTTAATTTGCATTAAAGTTGTAATTTGAGAATCTTTTAATCCTCCATCTATTAACAATTCTTTAACTTTTACTACTTGGTCAAATCCTATGACTTTAGTATCAATTAAAGTTCGTATTTCTTTAGGCAATTCATTATATACATCTTTAATATGTTGAAGATTTTCATCTCCACTAACATCTAAATCATATTTTAATATTAAATGACCGTTGCCACTATTAATCATATTTTGAATTGCTTCTTGCATATTACTTGCTTCTTGGAAGAATTGTCCACAATCAGCTGTAAATTTAATTTGTTGTTCTTTAGTTGTAAACTTACCAATAGCTTCTTCTAATGCTTTTAAACCACCAATATCATTAAATTTAAGACCTTGTATCTTCTTATTTACTTCTTTATCAAAGTTAAGATTTTTTAATTCTTTTTGAAGGGTTTGAGCATCTTTTAAAACATCTTTTAATCCATTATCTTTTAATTTTTCTTTTAAGTCTTTTGCTTCCCAACCGATATCTTTAAATAGTTGTCTGATACCATCAGCTTCATCACCTTTAAATAAATATCCTTGTATATCTATTTGGTCAGTAACTCCATTTAATAAATCTTCAAGATTTTTAATTGTATCATCAGTAACTTCACCTTCGTTGGCAATTTCAGTAGATACAGCAACCATGAATTTTTGTTCTAATTCTGTTGCTTTATTATCCTTAGATATACCTTTTGCTATTTCTTGAAGTTGTTTAGGAAGTCTATCTTTGACCTGATTTAAATAATCAACATCAAATCCTCCCATATTAAAGGCACCTTGAAGGAAATCAGTAACACCTTTAAAATTATCTTCTAATAGTTCTCTTGCTTTTTTACCTCCATCACCAACTGCTTGAGACCATTCATCTATTGATTGTTTATTTTTATCAAGATAATTATTTAATGCTACTGTTGACTGTTCTAATGCATCTAGATTAAATCCATCTCTTAAACCTTTATATAAAGTATCATAATCCATACCAGTAATTTCAGATATAACTTGGGCAACTTGTCTTAATTGATTTTGATATTGCTCTATATTACCAGTATTTCCGTATTGTTCATTGATAGCTGATAAATAATCATTTAACTCAGTAAGATTGATTTTTTGTTTATCGCTAAAAGCATTCATTAAAGCATTACCATAATCTTCTATTGAACCAGTTGAATTTTGGAATGCTTCTTTAGTTTTTTGAATTTCTTGTTGTTGTTTTGAACCAAATGTAGCCATTGAATTTGTATAATTTTCCATTATACCTTCAAGACCTCTGTTTAATTCAACTATTTGACCTTGAGTGAAATCTCCTAAATCTAATGATTGAACCAATTGATTCATTTCACTTTGAACTTGAGGTGTTAAGTTTTTATACGCTTTGGATTGTTCTCCTAAATTACGAATAACACTAGATTTAATTGAATTATTAGCAACTTCATATTCTTCATGAGCTGTAACTAATTCACCGATATTCTTCTTGATAGCATTAGTTTGATTTTGCCATTCTTTACCTGCTTCTTGAATAGCTTTAGTACCTTTCCAAGCATTACCTTCACCCATGAATGCGCTATTACCATTTTTATTATTTATCATATCTATGGCTTTTTGTGCTTCACGTTTATAGTTTTGTGTGTCCTTTTCATTTTTTAAATATTCGGTAGCTTGTAAACTAGCTTCATAATTTACTAAATCCATTTTTTCTTGTCTAGCTTTTTTGATTTTTTCTATATATTCATCCATATTACCAGACAATGAAATTATAGGGTCATTATTGACATCATACTTTAAATTCATAAAGTTCGCAACACTTTATCGTTTTTATTTTAATTCATAAAAACAGCTCACACTTTCATATGAGAATAGACTATTTCTTCATCCTTCTTTAAGAAGGAGTAGACCTTTTCGATTTAAGGGATTTTCACCCACGACCATTAGCTTGTCGCCCTACTCCTATTGAGGAATTTCACCTCCGAGGGATAGTCGTTGAAGTTTTATCATATTTATTTTAATTCTTTTTCTAAAATACTTTTTATATTATTTAATTCCCAATAAGGTATTCTTATTAGTTTCCAGTTATTTTCTATAGCGTATTTATTTTTTAATTGGTCATGATATTTATTCTTTTCAAATTGTTCTTTAGCCCATTTTTCACCTTTTCCAGCAAAATCGGTTGGTTCAAAGTGTTGTATTCCATCAAATTCTATCCATATTTTCTTATCAGGTATTATAAAATCTGGTCTTAAAACTTTGTTATCATCACTAATTAAATCTTCAAAATATCCTTTATCATATATATAATAAAAATTATTATTTTCTAAATATTCTATAATATTTCTTTCGCCATATGTTGTGTTACAATAAGGACATCTTCTACCTTGCTGAAATTTATTCCAACTTATAAAAAATTTATGTGAATGATTGCATTCAACTCTAAGGAGTTCATGAGCATTGTTATATTCTATGGATAATAATTTATATCCATATTTTTTCATTTCATTATAAACATATTGATAATTTATTTCTATTCTATTAGCACAAATATCACAAGGCTCATTATTTCTTTCTAATCTACTTTTAAAATTTATAAATGATAACTCTGTAATTTCTCCACATTTTCTATGTTTAAATTTTAATGTTTGATACATATTCTTATATTCATCATCTTTTATTAATATATCATAACCATTATTATTAGCATATTCTTTAATATCTTTGAAATACACTAATTCTTTATTATTGCAATAAGGACATCTTCTAGGTTTCTTAGATTTATTACCTTTGAAATTTCTAAAAGAAACTTCATAAGGTTTATGTTTTTTAGAACATTGTATTAATACTCTTGAATCCAATGCCTTATAAAAAACAAATTTAATAAAAACGTAACCTTCATTTTTTATATATTCTATTATAGCTTCTTCTGTCCATTTTCTCTTCATAATATCATCCCCTTTTTTATTTATATTATACACTATATATTATAAAAAGTAAAGTATTTTGATTAAAATAAACGTAGATACTTACCTGCATGAACACCCATTGTATGAATTTAATCACTTCTCACTTAGGATTTAACCATATGAGAATCTCTACGTTTTTTCTACTTTCGTACCTTCAACACATGATTTCTCTGTGCTTGTGGTGTAGAGCTTTAGGGATTACCTGCAATTAAATCTATTTTCGGTCGCAAATTACTTTACGACTAGGCTATATTGTTAGCCAGTTACTAATTCTGGTGCTATTTCAGCTATTTCTTGTTTTAATTCTTTTAATCTTTGATATTCTTCACCAGTTAGATTAACTTTTTGACTTAATGTATCATATTCTTTAGATAATCCTTCTAAACTATTTATTTGGCTAGTATAAGTTTCTGCTTCATCTCTATATCCATCTTGTCTTTCTTTAGAAGCTTTGATTGCATTTTCTGTTGCATGAGCATAATTATCCCATGCTTGAATAGCTTTTTGTATACCAGCTATTACAACAGCCCAAACAATACCATTTAATACACCATTTAATAATATAGTAGCAGTTCTTGCTAATCCACTAGCTTTAGCAAC
>JAEDES010000019.1 GCA_016293205.1 Bacilli bacterium | reverse complement strand
TTATGGTCTTTATTTTAATTCATTTAGAATTGATTCACCAATTTCTGGTTTTGGTATTTGGAAGTTTTCTGCTATTGTTGCACCAATATTTGCAAGTGTTTCAAATTGTTTTAATCGCTTTGGCTCTTTGAAATTTCTACTATACATTATTACTGGTACATTTTCTCTAGTATGATCTTTTCCTTTAAATGTAGGGTCATTTCCATGGTCTGCAGTTATAATTAATAAATCATCTAATTCTAGTTTATTAATTATAATAGGAATATCTACATCTAATTCTTCGATTGCTCGAGCATATCCTTCTACATCTCTTTTATGACCATATAAACTATCAAAATCAGATAGATTTACCATGCATAGACCAGTAAACTTTTTATCCATAATATCAGTTAATTTATTTATAGCTTCTTGGTTGTTTGATGCTTTAATACTTTTATTTATGCTTGTAGAATCAAATATATCATTTATTTTACCAATACCAATTACGTTATATGATTCTTTTACTAAATCATTTAAAATTGATTTTTTAGGTGGTTTTAAAGAATAATCTTTTCTACAACTATGAATGAATTTATATTTACCTGGAGTACCGGTAAATGGTCTTGCAATTACTCTCCCTACTCTCCATTCATCTTTTAAAGTTAATTCTCTTATTCTTTCACAATATTGATGCAGTGTACTTATTGGAATACAGTCTTCATGTGCAGCTACTTGTAAGTCTGAATCTGCTGATGTATATATTATTAATGATCCATAACTTACTTGTCTTTCACCTAGTTCTTGAATAATTTGATCATCTATACAACATTTATTTCCTACTACTCTTCTACCTGTTACTTGTTCAATACCCACTAAAATGTCATATGGGAAGCCATTATTGAATGTTTTGAATGGTACGTCGTGTTTTATACCAACCATCTCATAGTGACCGTTTAAAGTGTCTTTTCCGGCATTAATTGGTTTAGCGATTGTATAATATGCTTCTGTATTTGGATTTTCATTCATATTAATAGTATCTAGGAAACCAATTTTCTTTAGATTTGGTACAAATAAATCACATTGTTCATTAATATGACCTAGAGTATTTGAACCATTATCTCCAAAGTTGATAGCATCTGCTGTTGCACCAACTCCTAGTGAATCTAAGACTATTAAAAATATTCTTTTAAATTTCATATATGTCACTCCTCTTTATGACTTCTTGGATGATATTCAAAGTAATCTTGTTTTACTTTATCATCACTTACTCTTGTATATATTTTAGTTGTAGAGATATCTGAATGACCTAACATTTCTTGAATACTTCTTAGGTCTGCGCCTCTATTAACTAAATGGGTTGCAAATGAATGCCTAAGTGTATGAGGTGATACTTCGGGATTTAAACCTTTTTCTTTTAGAATTTGTTTTAAATTCTTGAAGAATCCTTGTCTTGTCATACCTTGACCATGATTATTTAAAAATAATTTATCACATGATGCTTTCTTTAACATAGATGGTCTTACTTCTAAATATTTTTGAATATAGTAGATAGAATATTCTCCTAAAGGTATTTCTCTTTCTTTATTACCTTTACCCATTACACGAATTAGACAATTTGTCATATCTATATCATTTACAGTTAGGTTAACGATTTCACTAACTCTTAAACCTGTTCCGTACATTAATTCTAACATAGCTTTATTTCTATAGTCAAATTCTCTTTCTAGTTTGATATCTAATAGTTTATCAATATCTTCAATTGATAAAGTTTTAGGAAGTGATTTTCTTAACTTAGGTCTTTCAATAAACTCAGATACATTATCCTTAGTTATATTTACTTTTAATAAATAAGTATGAAAATTCTTTATTACTGTTAAATTATGAGCAATTGTAGTTGTTTCTGTATCAGATCTTTCTTTTAAAAAGTCTTTTATATCATCTGATGAAATTCTTTCTACATCATGTATATGTCTATTACTTAGAAATTCTTGGTACACTTTTAAATCATTTAAATAAGAATCTTTTGTTTTATCAGATAGACCTTTTTCAAAGATACAGTAATTTATAAAGTCTTTAATTGCATTCTCTATACTCATATTATCACCATATTAATTATATAAAAATATTTGTTTTTTTTCAATGAGGTAGAATATTTGTTTTATATTTGATAAAATATTTATTGGTGATATATATGATTAATAAACCTTTAGCTTTGAAGTTAGCTCCTAAGAGTTTAGATGATGTTATAGGGCAAAAACATTTAATCGGAGAAGATAAGATTCTTAGTAATTTAGTTAAAAATAAAAAATTATTTTCTATGATATTATATGGTTCTCCTGGTATTGGTAAAACTTCTATTGCAAATGCTTTAATAAATGATTTGGGTCAAAGAAGTAGATTTTTAAATGCGGTTATAAATAGTAAGAAAGATTTAGAAATTGTTTTTGAGGAAGCTAAGATGTATGATGGAATAATTCTTGTTATGGATGAAATTCATCGTTTGAATAAAGATAAACAAGATATATTACTTCCTCAACTTGAAAGTGGTTTAATTACTTTAATTGGTATGACTACATCTAATCCATATCATGCAATTAATCCGGCTATTAGAAGTAGATGTCAATTATTTGAATTAAAGCCTTTAGAAACAGATGATATTATAGAGGGCTTAAATAAGGCTATAAAACACCCTGATTTGGAAGGAATTGTTATAGATGATAAAAGTATCGAATTAATTGCAAAACTGTCTGGAAATGACCTTAGATATGCTTATAATCTATTAGAGATAGCTTACTACTCTACTGATGATAAAATTGTTACTGAAGAAAAGATTAGAAGAATTAATAGTAAACCAGTTTTTTTTGCTGATAAGAATGGTGAGGGTCATTATGAAGTCCTTAGTGGATTGCAAAAATCTATTCGTGGAAGTGATGTTGATGCTGCCCTACACTATTTAGGAAGACTTGTAATGGAAGGTGATCTTGATTCAATATATAGAAGACTTTCTGTTATTGCTTATGAAGATATAGGGCTTGCAAATCCTGCAATTGGACCTAGACTTGATGCAGCAATTAATGCATGTGAGAGAGTTGGTCTTCCAGAAGGAAGAATACCTCTAGGTACAATTGTTACAGAGATGGCACTGTCTCCTAAGAGTAATACTGCTCATGTTGCATTTGATATGGCTTTAGAAGATAT
The DNA here is from genome assembly GCA_016293205.1 of Bacilli bacterium. Taxonomy (GTDB): domain Bacteria; phylum Bacillota_I; class Bacilli_A; order RF39; family UBA660; genus JAEDES01. Next base: position 20,330 of record JAEDES010000019.1, on the reverse strand, counting down.
TGAAAAAGGTAATGTTGGAATGATTCCAAATCATATTAGACCTGATTCAGCCGATTATAAGTATCCACATGACTATCCAGGTGTTTATGTTGTACAGCAATATTTACCTGATAAATTAAAAAATAAAAAGTATTATAAACCTAAAGATATTGGATACGAAAAACAAATAAAAGAAGTTTATGATAGATTAGAAAGAATAAAAAATAATGCAAAAAATAAAAAGTAGATTTCTCTACTTTTTTTATTAAAATTTAATTTCTACATCTTGTTTTTTGTGTTCTTCAGCTACGAAGAATTCTCTTTTAGTTAATCCTTTAGTTCCTGCAATTATACTAATTGGGAATGTTACGATCATTTGATTATATGATGAGATATTTGCATTATATAATCTTCTTGCAGCTTGTAGATGTTCTTCTACATCAGTAATAGAATCTTGTAATGTTTTGAAGTTTTCACTTGCTTTTAAATCTGGATAATTTTCTGCTAAAACATTAATTTTAGATAGAGTTTCATCCATTTGTTTATTAGCTTCGTTCTTTTCTTCAATAGTCATTCCTTTACGGATTTTAACTACATCGAATAATACTTCTTTTTCGTGTTTAGCATATCCTTTTACTGTTTCAATCATCTTAGTTAAAACATCATATCTTTTTGTTAAAGCTACATCAATTCCTGAGGATGCCTCATCAATTTTTACTAATGCTTTATTAAGATTATTTGACATTACAATAATAGAAATTACTACGACTGCGATTAATATTAATACGATAACTAATGCCATTATTTTGCCTCCCTTCTAAATAAATCATTGTCTAAGTCTAACTCATCGATAAACATAGTAATTTGTTTAATATCGTTGGAAATATTATTTCTTACTTGTTCCTCATTTATTTGTGAAAATACAGGAGCATGCTCAAACGAATCTTTTCCATCGTATAAACCAATATGTAATTTGTTATCTATGAAGCATAGAAGTAATTTTCCTTGATTCATATCATCTAATTTTATTATCTTTTCCATGATTGGAGGCGTTAATAAATAGAATGCTTCATGATCACTTTGGGCATAAACATTGAATCTTTTGTTAAAGTCTACTGATTCTAGTTTTACCTTTTCAAATTTTGTATCATTTCCCCAGTTACTTATTTTATTATTACCAAAGAATTTTTGACATACTTGTAAATCTGCTTTAAATGTTTTATTGAAATCAAAGATCATCCATCTTCCTCTAAATATTGTTACCCAATATGTTGTTGTATTACCATCACTATCAGTAGATTCTCTTTCTTCTTCAATATGTACATCTGCTTGTCTAAATCCAATATTTTTATATTTTCCACTAATATAATCATTTGATGTATATCTATCTCCCATGTACATCATTTTAGTTGATGCAATTACATCTCTTGGCATACCTTGTTCTGGATGATATGTTAAATCTGTAAATACAGTTTTTAAAGCACTTTGTACAAAATATTTTTTAAATTTTAAGATATATTCTCTTTTTTGTTTGGCAGTAAATAATGCTGGAAATAATAATATGGCAATTATTCCAAAAAACAAGATTAATATTGTTTGAAATATTAATGCTAAAAGGATTATTATTCCTGCAGTTATTCCTATTACTAAGAACGTTTTATTCTTTAATTTAATTCTATCTTGTTCTAATCCTTCTATTGTAATCATACTATCACACTACTTTACTTAAATCTAAATTAATCATATCATATTATATTCAAGATAGAAAACAAAAAACATATAATTTGTGTAAATTATATGTTTAATATAAATAATTCTATTAATGAATTTGGATCCATATCAGTAGTTTTCATTTGAATATCCATATCTGATAATGTTTTCATTAAATCAAGTAATTCTTGTTCAGAATAATATCTTATTAATTCTTTTGTTTTCTTTACACGATAATCTGATTTTTCTCCTAACATTTTGGCAATATCATATGGAGAAAGATTTTGATTTGATAGTGTTTTTACTTGATATATTATTCTTATTTGACTTGCAAGTAGTCCAACTATTGCAATTGGTTCTATTTGATAATCTAGAAGTTCTTTATACTTTCTTAGAGCTTCTTTTTTATTTTTTTCTGCTAGAGAACGAGAGAATGAAAAAGTTAATTCTTGTTCATCTCCTAGTTTTTCTATTACCAATTCTTCTATATCTTGTTTAGATATCTTTTTTGTTTCATAATTAAATGTTTTTAACTTCTTACATTCATTTTCAATCTTTGTAATATCATTTTTACAGTATTCTACTAGTAATTTTATTACTCCTGATTCTAGAGTATAATCCTTTAATTCATTTTTGATAAAGTTTTCTGGATTAATTTCTACAGATGAGTATTTCATCTTCTTTTTTAATTCTTTAGTTACTTTTAAAGTATTATTTAATTTAGATGCAGTTATTATTAATAAATTATCGGGATTAGGATTTTCTAAATACTTATATAAGTGTTTTAGATTTTTTTCTTCATCTTCTTGATTTATTCCATCTATATTATTAATTATAATTACTTTTTTATCTGATAGAAAACCATATGTATCTAGATCTTCTAAAGCATTTTCTAATTGTAATTCTTTAGCATCATATGTAGAAGTTAAGGCATCAGTAAACTCTTCAGATTTAATTATTTTATCTATTTCTGTTTTTAATGCTGTAAAATCGGTTGTTTCTAATAGATAATTATTCATTTCTTAATACTTTCTCTACGTGGTCAAAGATTTCTTTTAACATTTTTTGATCTTTTCCTCCACCTTGAGCGAATGTTGGAGAACCTCCTCCATTACCATTTGAAGAAATAGATGCATCTTTTACGATTAAACCAGCATGTACACGAGATGTAGATCTTGCTAAGAAATTAACACTTCCGTCATCTTTTTTATTTGCGAAGAAAACAAAACTTTCTCCCATTTCATTTACTAATGTATCAGCAATTGTTTTTAGTAAGTTAGTATCTTTATTATTAACTTCCATTACTACTGCTAATAAACCATTATAGTCTTTTACTTTTTCTCTATAAATATCTAGGTTTTCTAGAGTCTTCTTTTCTCTTGCTTCGAAGTATTTCTTTTCTAGGTCTCTTACTTCTTGTTGAACGTATTGTAATTCATTCTTTTCATATATTATATCTTTATATGATGTTGGTTTATCACTATTTACATCTACATCAAATACTAATTTAATGCCTTCTTTTTTAGCATCTTCAATAATTTCTTTTGCTTTTAATAATAGTTTTATTTTTTCATCATTATAAGGTTTAATTATATCTAATAATGTTGATTCGATCTTATTATTTGTTACTGCTTCGATACGATATACGTTACTTCCTTTAGATTCACATGATATAATTGCTAACTTAGAAATTTCATTTGTATTAGAAGCATGTGTTCCACCACATAATTCGATTGATTTACCAATTTTAACTACACGTACTGTATCACCATATTTTTCACTAAATAGTGCCATAGCACCCATTTCTTTAGCTTTATCGATTGGCATAATTTCAGTTGATACAATTAGGTTTTCTGAAATCATTTGATTTGCGAAGTTTTCTACTTCTAATAACTTATCATCATTCATTTTACCATTATAAGTGAAGTCAAAACGTAATTTATCATCATCTACATAACTTCCTGCTTGTTTAATTGTTTTTGAAACAGTTTGTTGTAAAGAGTATTGAAGAATGTGTACACTTGAGTGGTTTGCTTCAATTTGTTTACGTCTTTCTCTGTCAATAACTAGTTCACATTCATCGTTATAATTAATTGTTCCATCTAATAATTTAACTTTATGGATATGTTGTCCATTTGGTCCTTTAAATACATCTAATACTCTTGCTTTAAAGTTATTTCCAACAATCATACCTGTATCAGATACTTGACCACCTGATTCTGCATAGAAACAAGTTCTTTTTAATGCTATATAACAATCATGATCAATTGAATCTACTATTTCATCTTTTGAGAAAATTGCTAAAACATTTGTTTTTAGACGATAAATTCCATATGCAAATTGACTCTCTTCTTTGAAATCTAATAATACTTTCTTTTGAGAAGCCATTGCTGTTTTATTTTTAGCATTCTTTTTAGCTAATTCCTTTTGCATAGTCATATATTTATCAAATTCTTCTTTAGATACTGTATATCCTAATTCATTTAAATATTCTAATGTTAGTTCAAATGGGAATCCATATGTATCATATAACTTAAATGCTTCTTCTCCACTGATTGTTCCGTCTTGAGAATCTTTTACTAATTCTTTTAATCTTCTTTCTCCTGCTTCAAGAGTTTTTAAGAATAATTTTTCTTCTTCTAATACTGTAGCTTCTACAATTGGTCTTTTTTCTCTTAAGTATGGATATGCATCTGCCATTACATCTACAACATCAGATACTATCTTATACATAAATGGTCCTTCTAGACCAATGTTTTTCCCTACTCTAACGCTTCTTCTTAATAATCTACGTAAAACATAACCTCTACCTACATTTTCAAAGCATGCTCCATCTGCTAAAGCGAATGTAATTGCTCTTATGTGGTCTGCGATAATTTTATATTCTTTTTGACCTGTATATGAGGCATTTGATAATTCTACAATATGTTTAATAATTGGTTGGAATAAGTCTGTTTCAAAGTTTGAATCAACATTTTGGAAGATACAACACCATCTTTCAAGACCTGCTCCTGTATCGATATTTTTATTTGGTAATTCTTCATAATCTTCTCTTGCTACACCTTCTTTAGAGTTGTATTGTGAGAATACGTTATTCCAAATTTCTACATATCTTTCTTGATCTTCATCTTTTTTAAATTTAGCTAAAGCATCGTGATTTGGATCATATTTTTCTCCTCTATCGAAGAAGATTTCGGAGTCTGGTCCACATGGCCCTTCTCCTATTTCCCAGAAGTTTTCTTTTAGTGGAATAATATGAGTTTCATCTAATCCTACTTTTGCCCATTTAGCTATTGCTTCTGTATCTGTTGGGTATACTGTTACATAGATTAAATCTTTATCTATACCAAAATATTCTTCACTAGTTAGTAATTCAAAAGCAAATTCAATTGCTTCATTTTTAAAATAATCTCCTATTGAGAAGTTTCCCATCATTTCGAAGAATGTTTGATGTCTTTTTGTAATTCCTACATTTTCAATATCATTTGTACGAATACATTTTTGAATATTTACAATTCTTCTTGATTCTGGTGTTTCAGTACCATCAAAATATCTTTTTAATGGAGTTACTCCAGCATTAATCCAAAGTAAACTATCATCATTAATTGGTACTAATGGTGCACTTGGAAATAATTTATGTCCTTTACTTTCAAAGAATCTTATCCAAGTATTTCTTATGTCATTATGTGTCATGTACTTCATATTTATTTCTCCTTAAATTTGTTCTAATATTTCTAATAATCTTGCTTCGTAATCCTTTAGACTTCCATTATTAAATATATAATAATCTGCATAGGCAATTGGTCCACCTTTAGCTAGATTTTCTATTTCAGAAGTATCTCTTATGATAATTTCTTCTCTATTAAATGGTCTATCTGGACGTACATTTATTCTTTCATATCTTAATTCTTTATCACAAACTACACAGATTAGTTTTAATTCAGGGAATTTTTCTTTTAGGAATAAGTATTCATCCCAAGAATATAATCCATCTAATACTGTATCTTGTGTTTTAACTGATTCAGTTATTTCTTCTTCTAACAGTACCGCGACTGCGGCCATTCCATATTGTTTACGGATATTTTCTCTAAATTCTTTTTGACTTTCTGGAGTTATTTCAATTCCTTCTTTACGCATTCTATCGTATACGGCTCCTCCAAAATAAATCTTGTTCCAGCCATGTTCTTTTAAGTAATCTGTTGCAATACTTTTACCACTTCCGGCCATTCCTACTACAGCTATTAATTTGTTCATAAGTCCTCCTATTTCTTATTTTCCTTTTTAACTATTTCTTTTGCTTGTTCTTCTAATGAAGAATATCCTGAGTTAATTACTTTATAATCAAAATTATCAAAAGTATCTATTTCGGTTTCTGTTATATGATTTTTTTCTGATTCTGATAACTCTGTATAGTAATTTTTTCTTTCTATTTTTATTGTTGTTACGTTAGTATATGTCTTTTTAAGATTAGTGAATTCATTTATAAGTCTTGCATCTGTAATAATAAAAGTATCAAAGAAATTACTTAGTATTTCTATATCTTCTTTTAATCTATTTAGAAGAAAGTTTGGTTTATTAAGTTTTTCTCTTATTATTTCAATTCCCATTTTTTGTAAGAATTCACGTGGTTTTTCATCTTTTTCAATATCATATTCAAAATAATTTCTTGCATATGAATACAATGGTTCTGTTATTTGCATAACACATGGTTTATATCCATATTCTTTTAAATTATCTCTTAATAATTCTCCAAAAGTAGTTTTACCACTCTTTGCTTTACCACCAATTATAAATATTTTCATATTTTCTCCTTTTTATTCTAATACAAATAAAAGACCTCGGTAGGAGGACAATTGTCCGGTACCATCCTACTTTGGTCTTAATTGTTATAACGGTATCCCGATAAAACTCGTAAAGTAGCTTCTTATTTAACACTTTATTCATTCTCACCATCCATGAACTCTCTTAAAACAGTAATTAAATAATACTTATCTTTAGTCATCATTTTATTAATATTATTCTTCGCCTGGTATTAATTTATCGACAAAATTAAATTTTTCATTTACGAAATTGAATATTACTTTAGCACATGCAATTACAGGTGTAGCAACAATCATTCCTATAATACCAAAGAAATGTTGGAAAATCAATAGGCCTACCATAATTGTTACAGGATGTAATTTCATTGTATGTCCCATAATTAATGGTTGATAGAAGTTGTTTTCTAATGCTTGTACTACTAATATTGAAATAATACAACAAATTCCTACTAAAGGATCCATTGTAAATCCTACGATAACTGCAGGGATTGCTCCAATGTATGGTCCGAAATATGGAATAACATCTGTTAAAGCACAGAATAATGCAAAGATTAATGGTGCTTGTAAACCAGCTAATGTTAAACCAATACTTTGTGTAATAAATACTAGTAACATTATTAAGAATAAACCTTGTAAATAACTTCTTAATGATTCATTAATTCTTGCAGTTAAATCATTATAATTCTTTTGATGTTTCTTTGGAATAAAATCTAAAATAAAGTCATTGATCTTATTAAAATCAAATAACATGTAGAATCCAATCATTAATCCTAAAACAAATGATACTCCTCCGTTAATTAAACCTTTACCAGTTTGGAATAATGTATCAGGAAGACTTTCTGTTAATCCTTTAGCAATTCCTTCAATTGCTGCATATACTTGATTTAATAATGATCTACCTGTTGCTCCATCAAACGCTTTAAACATATTTTCAAAAGCATCTTTTAATTGAATTGTTATACCTGGTATTACATCAATAAAATCCTTAATTTGGCCAATTAATGTTGGGATTAATAAATAAATAATTAAGAATAGTAATCCAAGAAATAATAAATATGTAATAATACATGCTAGTATTCTTGGAACTTTCTTATCTTCTAGTTTTTTTACTAAAGGATCAAATAACCATGCAATAATAAATCCAATAAAGATTGGTGATATTACTGATAAGAATTCTCCGATAACTCCAAATACTTTCCACTCTTTTAAAATATATGTTCCTAGTAAGACGATGGCTACAATAGTCATAAAGTAAGCAATGTTAACGAATTTCTTACCTGTATGAATTATTTCATTTAAACTAGTAACATCTAATTCTTTATCTTTTCCTTTTTTAAACAATTTAATCCTCTCCTTTATGTTAATTATAACACATCTACTAGAAATAAAATAGTATTTAAAGTATAATATTTTTAGGTGAAGAATATGAAGACTTTAAAAAGTAATTCTGTAAATGAAATCATTATTAAAAACTCTAGATTTATTACACTTTTATATAAATTAAATGATATTAATGATGTTTCTTCTTTGGTTGAAGAAGCTAAATCTTTATATCCTAAGGCAACACATTATTGTTATGCATATATTACTGATAATGCAAGACGCTCTAGTGATGATGGTGAACCTGGTGGTACTGCTGGAGCTCCTATGTTAAATGTTTTAGATAAAGAAGAAATTATAAATGTTTTAGCTGTTACTGTCAGATACTTTGGTGGTATTAAATTAGGTGCAGGTGGTCTTGTTAGAGCGTATTCTAAATCTGTTAGAGATGCTATTCTTGCAAGTGAAGCAGTTGATGTTGTTAAGGGTTATCGAATGAATGTAACTATTAGTTATGATATGCAAAAGAATTTAGATTATTTACTTAAAAATTATGTTATTGTAAATAAACAATTTAATGATAAGGTCATATATACAATTTTACTTCCTATAGATAAACTTAGTATCTTAGGTGGTTATGATTATGAAATATTAAATGAAGAATACATAGAAAAAGTTGAGAATTAACTCAACTTTTTTATTGATTAACTTTTTCGTAGTAACAATGTGGACAAAGTGGTTCATATGTTACTGAATTTTCTCCGTCAATGGCTACTTGGTCTCCTTCTACAGTAAATTTACCATTTATAAATCTAGCATTATACATGGCTTTTCTACCGCAAGTACAAATAGTTTTCATTTCTTCTATTGTATGGGCAAGTTCTAATAATCTAGTAGATCCTGGGAATCCTCTAGTTTTAAAGTCTGTTCTTAATCCATAACAAATAACAGGTATATTTAATTTAACGACTATTTCCATTAATTGATCTACTTGAATTGGTTCAAGAAACTGAGCTTCATCTATTAATAAACAACTAATATTCTTTTTCTTTTTTACAATATTAAAAACATTATCATCTGGTCTAATTAGAAAATTAATTTTTCTTTCCAATCCAATTCTTGAAACAATATTTAAATTCCCTTTTGTATCTTTTGATGGCTTTGCTACTAAAACTTTCATTCCTTGTTGTTCATAGTTATAAGCAGCTTGTAATAATAAAGCAGTTTTACCACTATTCATAGCACCATATCTAAAATATAATTTAGCCATTATTTCACTCTCCTACTCTAATTCATTATATCAAATTAGTAGGAGTTAACAAGCATTTTTAGACGTTTAATTACTTTTTTTTCAATCCTTGATATATACGATTGTGATATACCAAGTTTTTCAGCTACTTCTTTTTGTGTCAATTCATCTTGACCCATTAAGCCATATCTTAAAATCATAATATCTCGATCTCTTGGTTTTAAATGCATTACTTCATTAATCATTACTTTCTTATCAGCTTCCTCTTCTATTCCTTTAGTTACTATATCTGAATCTGTTCCTAAAATATCTTCTAAATGAAGTTCATTTCCTTCAGCATCATATGATAAAGATGAATCTATACTTACTTCTGCTTTATTTCTTTTAATTTTTCTAAGATGCATTAATATTTCATTATCTATACAACGAGATGCATATGTTGCAAGTTTTATATTCTTATTAGCACTAAAAGTATTTATTCCTTTGATTAAACCAATAGTACCTATACTTACTAGATCTTCTAAATCAACTCCTGTATTTTCATACTTCTTTGCAAGAAAAACAACTAATCTTAAATTATGTTCAATTAATTTATCTTTAGCAAATAAATCTCCATCATCTTTTAATGATACATAGTAGTCCTCCATCTCTTTTGATAATGGTTCCGGTAATATATCTGTTGAACCTAAATAAAAAATACTTTTAGTTTTACTAAATAACTTCTTAAAAAAATCAATTATTCTTTTCATAAATCCTCCTGTATTTTATTTGGCAATATACATTCACTTCCATTTAAATTAAATTTATCTTTTGATATTCCTATTAAATAATTAGTTATTACTTTATTATCAATTATTATTTTATCTGGTTTAATACATGGAATTAATCCATTATAGTTTAGGGCATGATATGGAACATATAAGTACTTATATTTTTTATAATCAATATTTATATTTGCAAGTATCACTCCCCTTTTCTTATATGGATCTTCTAAATGATTACCTGTATCAATCATTCCTTCTAATTTATATACTTTATCCTTTATTATTATTTCTACTATATAATTATTCTTTATATTTAATTTATATTCTTTAGTTTTCTTAATATAAATATTTATAATGATTGGAATAACTAATAGCAGAGAAAAATAATTTAATCTTATATTAATTAAGTATAATAATCCACCTATAATGATACTTATAATATAGAAATAAAAAATATTTTCTATGAAATTTTTCTTACCAAAAGTTACTAATATTATAAAGATACTTAATACTAATTTTATTATTAGTAGTTTTAGGGATGTAAGTTTTAAAAATATGGTAAATGTTGTTAAGCTACCAATAATACTTCCTAGAATTAATCTTTTTATACTAGTCTTTCTTTTTAGAAGTTTTTTTGTTCCATATAGAATAAAATAATCAATAAATAAATTTAAAATAAGTAGTGAATCTAAATATACTTTCATATTATCACCAGTATTAAGATACAAAATAAAAGACGACTATTATGTCGTCTTTTGGTTTTAGATTTTCTTTTTTCTTAAGAATATTCTTGTTATATAGAATAAGAAATTAATCATTACAATTACAAAACACCAATCAATAATTGTACTTACTATTCCATTTGTATATGTATGAATTATATCAAAAATACTCTCTGGAAAATATTTTCCTATAATATAGCTTACATCAGGTAAGCCAATATTACTCTTAATAAATGAAAGTATTCTTAAAAAGATATCAATTATTGCTATTAAAAAGACAAATGATTGATAATTTTTAAAGAACATTATTACTACAAAGATTAGTAATATTAAAACTATTAAATCTATATACATATTTGCTTCCTCCTAGATGTCTTCACCATAACTTTTTATTATTATATTTTCTTGGTTTAATTTCCAATTTAAATTAGTTTCTTCTACTTCTTCACCACAATATTCACAAACTCTTGCGAATGTATCTGGAGATTTAGCTCCACAGTGTGGACATTCTGAAATGAAATCTCTTAAATCAGTTATAAATTTTAATTCGTAATAGACAATTACTTTTTTATCTCTATTACCTGAAATTAATGTATTATTTCGTTCTACATATTCAAAATAACATACTTTTAATTCTAATGTTAAAACTAACATAGTATTTATTTGTTCAATGTTTTTGATTATTGCTCCGCGGTAACGACTATCTTTTAAAGTGTGTACTTCTCCACGAGCTTTAAATCCTTCTATTTCTTGAACATATTGATTATATAATTGATCGGTTAATTTCTTTTTTAATTTAAAAGTATTATTTGTTAAATAGGCTCTTTTAATTTCTACGAAGTCATTATAACGAGCATCTATAAATTTATCTTTATCATAATGTGGTATTAATTGTGATATATCACTTTCTACCATAGCATTTTCATTTTCTATTCTAATAAGACCAGGTTTTTCAAATGTTCTTAGTTTAGTATGTTGTTTAAATATTACTAATACTAAAATGACTACTATTCCTATTCCGGCATATGGTGAATATTTTAAAACCATACGATGAAATTCTTCGTTTGATGGTCCAATGTCTAATGGATCTTTATGATTTCCATTTTCATCAACAAATCCGTCTTCAAAGTTTTGACCTAGATGTAATTGATTTACTGTTGCAGTTTGAAAATTCATTAAAAATACACTACATAATATAATGAAAATATAACTTAATACAATGGCGTATTTGTTTTTCATTAAAGCACCTTCTCTTTATTCTATCTTACTATAAAATAATTATATCATTTTTTTAAAAAAAGAAAAGAGACAAATTGTCTCTTTTTTAACTATCTCCTTCTTCTAACATTGTCGTTATAAATATACCATAACCTTTAGAAGTATCATTTACAATTACATAGTTTACAGCACCTACTAATTTATTATTTTGAATTATTGGAGAACCACTCATACCTTGGATTATTCCTCCTGTTTCTTTTAATAATTTTTTATCAGTAATTTCAAATAAAATGTTTTTTGTTCTACTCTTTGTATCTATTTGTAAAATATTAATTTCAAAGTCTTCTACAATATCTTCTTTAATTACTGTTTTGATATAGGCTTCTCCTGTAGTAATAGTATCACTTATTTCAATCAAGTCTTTATTTATATCTTTTGTATAAGTACCATAAATTCCTGTTATTTCATTCTCTTTAACTGTTCCATATAAATTGTTTTTGTTTGTGATAGCATTTTTTTCTCCTGCTACTCCCCTTTTACTTTTAATTATACTTTGTACTGAGGCTTCATAAATATTACCATCTTTAATTTCAAATCTAGATAGTGTTTTACTTTCTACTATTTCATGTCCTAAAGATCCATATATTTTTGTTTTTGGATCTATATATGTTATAGTACCTATTCCATTGATTTTATCTTTAACATATAAACCTGTTTTAATTATGCCATTTTCTTTTGTTAAAGGTAGTTTTAATTCTAAATTAGTATTATTTCTTTCTACTATGAAGTTTATATTCTTTTTATTTGTTTCTTTAATTATATTTAACATTTCATTTATATTATTTACTTCAATATTATCTACTTTTATAATTCTATCTCCTATTTCAAAGCCTGTTTCCTTAGCTATAAAGCAATTATTAACTTTATAAAAGTCTACTATTAATATTCCTTTAGAATTAACTTCTATACCGATGGTTTCTCCACCTGGGATTACATATTTAGAATATGCAAAGACATTAATGGGAATAATAAGTAAAAAGAGAAGTAAAATTTTATAAAAATATTTTTTCATTTAATTCACCTCTTTACTATTACTACATTATTATTTTGATTTATATTTAAATTTTTAGTATGGCAATTTTTACAAAAAAAGAACTTAATTTGTAAGTTCTTTAGTTTGTGATAGAATTAATCCAATTATTATAAAATATATTGGTACAACTTGAATAACATTTATATTTGCAAAAGCTTGAATTGAGTATGCTACAAAAGCGCTTGTTAAGACAATATTTTTATATTTTAAACAAACAAGTGATGCTATTAATAATAAAAGCATGTATGGAATAAATCCAAGTATTCCCGTTGATACTAATACATGCAAATAAACGTTATGAGGATTATCAACGATATGGAAATATCTTTTTATGGCTTTTTGATTACCATTTTTATCAGTAATAAAAACTATTTTATAATATTTTCCTTTATGATATGCAAGATAGAAGTTATCATAACCTATTCCTGTTAATGGATAAGATTTAAAGATATTAATAGAAGTTTTCCAAATATCTAAACGTCCATTTGTAATACCTTCCGATTCTGCTGGATTTGGCTTTTTTAGAAGATCTTCTTCTGTTAAAGGTTTTGCATCATCTACTTCCTTTACTTCTTTTTTTTCTTTAAAAATCATTTGATAAGTACTACATAGTTCACAAGTTGTAATTTTAAATAATTTAGAGTTTATAGTAATTGTTGTTGTAATAGTTAAAATAATTGTAAGTATCAATATTATATATTTCTTAAATGAAAATTTCTTTAATAATAATAGATAAATCAATTGTAAAAATAGTACTATAAATAAAGTTAATAATGGTCCAGTTGTATTAGTATTTATTAATGATATAGTAAATAAAATTGTTAAGAAAATAATAGTTTTCTTATATTTATCATTTGTTAAATAAATAGATGTTGTAAGTGCAAGAGATGTTACTAGAAGGGAGGCAAAGAAATTAGGATTAAAAGCAAGACCTGATATCATTTCATTGTTAGCAGTATACCTTAATATAAATGAAAATTTAGTATATTCTTGAAGCAGTCCATAAATACAATGAAATACTGTGATGATTAAAAGTATTTTTATTATTTTTTTAATATCATCTTTTTCAGCATATTTTTTCCAATTAAGTATTAACAAATAGTAACCTAATATTACAAAGAACCCTTCATATCTAAATGTATTTCCAAAAATAGCAAATTTTTTATTAATTGCAGTTATAGATGATGTTAAGGTTGCAAGTATTAAGATCATTATTAATAAATCAATTATATGAGATTTGGTGTTTGAAACTTTGTTATCTTTTAAATATAAATATACTTGAAAAGGTATTGTTAGATATAAAATATAATTTGGATTTAATATAGTATATGATTCTATGACATTATATTTTTGTAAGTAAAATCCTAATAATTTTGTTAATGGTATTAGTATTAGGATAAGTAATGTCATTATATATAGTATTTGTTTTTTAGTAATCTTTTTTATATATTTCATATCTTTCACCATAATAATCATATCATAAAAGTGTTTACTTTACTTGTATTTTGTTTATTTATTTTGACTTTTTAATTAAATATAAGTATATTTATAATAGAGGTGAAGTTAGATATGGATTATTATGATTATTCTAATGTAAGAACTAATACTAGAAATTCTAGATATGTTACTAATTCTGCTCCTGCTAGAAGATTAAATGAAGAGCAAATGAGAAGAATGATACATAAAAGTACTAATGGTTCTAGAACACACAATAAGCCAAGAGTTGTAAAAGTATATGCTGAAAGAGCGAAAGCTGCAATTATTGCATTATGTTGTGTATGTGTAGTTGCTGCTAGTGGTATTACTGCTGGTACAATTAATGCTATTAACGATTTTAAAGAAGAACGTATTGTTTCACAATATTCTAGTGAATATAGACATAAAGCTATAAGTGATAATACTCATAGAACACAAAATAATCAATATTACTATTATGATCATGCTGATGTTCATGATGATGGTATGGATTATTTACAACAAGAAGGTGTTTTAAGTACATCTGGTTCTTTAAATAAAGATACTGCTGAAGATTTATCTGTATATTTTGCATATAGAAACTTTGGTGAAGATCAAATGAGAAAGTTCTTTAATGAAAATGGTTATAGTTGTGATACTTTAGAAGAATATGTTCATCGTGAAGGATTTAAGTCTATTGATGAATGGGCTGAAAAGCAAAGAGATAAAGTTATCTTATTAGATCATGCTAAAAAAGAAGGATATGAATTACAACAAATGATTAATGATGTTGATAAGATTGAAGATATCGCTAAAAAAGAGCTAGGCGATAGTTTTGGAGGTAAATAAGATGGTAGAATTTGAAGCACTAGATATTGATGGAGTTGAATATTTAATCTTAGATAGAAGTTTTATTGATGGAGAAGAATATTTATACTTATCTAATTCAGAAGATGAAAATGATGTAATGTTTAGAAAAGTTGATAAAACTGATAATAATTTTATTATACCTTTAGATAATGAAGAAGAAGTTATTAAAGTAGCGAAAGCATTTAATGATAAACAATAAAAAAGCACTTAATGTGCTTTTTTTATTACTCTTCTACTTTGAAATCTTTTACTTCACCAGATTCATTTACTAATTTAGTAATAGCTTCTTCTGCATTTTTTAATGATTCATCACATTTCTTTGCAAGTTTCATAGCTTTTGTGAATTCTTCAATTGCATTATCTAATGGTACTGAACCACTTTCTAATTGCTTTACGATTTCTTCTAATTGTTCTAAGTTTTCTTCAAATGATAATTCTTTTTCTTTTGCCATGGTATCCTCCTATAATACTTCTGCTTCTATATTTCCATCTTGGAAAGTTATTTCTATTTTATCTTTTTTCTTTAGATCTTTTTTACTTGTAATTACTTTGTCATCTTTTTTAGTCATTGTATATCCTCTTTTGATTGTTTCTAGAGGAGAAAGTGTTTCTAATTTAGAGACTAATTGTAAGTATTTATTAGCTTTTTTATCTATTAATTGATATGGTGTTTTAAAAATATATGAGTTTTTTAATTCAATATATTTCTTTTCTTTTTTAGATACTAAAGATGTTGTTGCATACTTTAATCTATCTATTAAAGAATCAAATAACATTTCTTTTGTTTGATATATACTTATTGGATTTGTAAAGATATATCTATTTGTAATTTCAGTTAGATGTTTTTTATTATAATCAATTTTATTTTGCATTGTTTTTGTTAGTCTTATTTGTAATTGATTTATATAATTTTTTATATCTGGTATAGCAGGTACTGCTAGTTCGGCTGCTGCTGTTGGAGTTGGTGCTCTTAAGTCAGCAACAAAGTCTGCGATTGTAAAATCTATTTCATGACCTACAGCAGATATTACTGGTATCTTACATTCAAATATTGCTCTTGCAACTATTTCTTCATTGAATGGCCATAAATCTTCAATAGATCCTCCCCCACGTCCAACGATTAAAGTATCTATATCATAATCTTCACTACGTTTAATTTGTTTTACGATATCAGGCGCAGCATTTTCTCCTTGAACAAGGGATGGAAATAATAATATTTCTACTAGAGGCCAACGTCTTTTTATAGTAGAAATAATATCTTTTATAGCAGCTCCAGTTGATGCAGTTACTACTCCTACTCTTCTTGGTATTTTTGGAATTGGCTTTTTATATCTTTGATCAAAAAGACCTTCTTGTTCTAATTTCTTTTTTAATTGTTCATATGCTATATAAAGATTACCTACTCCATCTTCTAACATATCATTTACATAGATTTGGTATCCTCCATTAGCTTCAAAAACACTTATTTTTCCAGTTACTAGTACTTTCATTCCATCTTGTGGGATAAATTTTAAATTCTTTGTACTTGATGAGAACATAATCGCATTAATTCTTGCTTCTTCATCTTTTAAAGTAAAATAGTAATGTCCTCTACTGTGGGCTTTAAAGTTTGATATTTCTCCTTTTAAAAATACTTCATTTAAATGTGGATCGTTATCTATTTTATATTTAATATACTTAGTTAACTGAGCAACAGTTATATATTTATCGTGCATTAAATCACTCCTTATAAAGAAAAAAATACGTTAATGTATTTTTATTTTTCTTCTTCATGATAAATCTTATCTAATACTCCATTAATCATTTTAGTTACTGATTCATCTGAGTATACTTTAGATAATTCAATTGCTTCATTAATTGCAACTATCGAAGGTGTTTCAGTATACATTAATTCATAAATTCCTAATGCTAGAATTGCTTGATCTACTTTGTTTAATCTTTCAATAGTCCATTTATTTAAATATTTATTTGCTAATTCATAGATTTCTTTTTTATGTTCAATAATTCCATCTACTGATGAGTTAACAAAATCATTTTTAATTTCTAATTGTTCTTTGATTAGATCTCCTAAGTCATATTCAAGATTTGTATCTTCTAATAAGTTAACTTGATATATAACTTTCATGATTACTTCTCTTAATTCACTTCTATTTTTCATATAAAGGACTCCTTCTTTTTCCTCTTAAATTTTATCATAATTTTTATGATATTTCTACATATTTATTTGTTTTTTTGAAGTATTTACATATTCACTATTTAATATTACTTTCTCATGTTTTTTATCAATAATTCCTACTACATATTTCTTATCAACTCTATACGGTGGTTTATTACCTACAACAGCATTTCTTCTTGGTATTATAGTAACTTTTTCTTGTTCTTCTTCAGTTAATTCTCTAACTATATCTTCGTTTTTAGGTTCACTTAAAACTACTATGTAATCTCCAAATTGTTCAATTCCACTGCCATAGCTATAAGATAGTATTTGATTTATATTAAATTCAGGAAATGAAGTAGAATCTAAATCTTTTGAATATAAATAAAATCCTTCTTCTAGTATTCTTATTCCATCTTCTAAACTAGTTGTAGCATGATATCTATATGTTTCTTCTTCTGGATTATGTTTAACCATTGCTTCTAAATCTTCCATAAATTTAAAATTACTATTGTATCTTTCTTGATCCATATTATATTGAATTTCATCTGCTTTAGTGATTAATTCTTCTAAATATTTAACTAATCCAAAAGATATATCTTTACTAATAAAGAATTCCATATATTTTTTTAATATTTCTTCTCTATTTGGGTAATTTCTATCAATAAGTGCATCTATTAAATTATCAGAGTGTGATAAGAATTCTCCATTATAGTTCATTATATAACTTGTTTTAAGATATTGAAAATCATGTAATTCATTAGAGAAGTTTTTACTATTTGTTTGCGATATTAGATGATTATTATAATATTCATCAATTGAAGATTTTGATTTGCAAACTCTTATATCTATTGTTTTGAATTCAGAATCTTCAAATGCTTCGTTTAGTCTTCTTTCCATTATTGTATCTGGATTAGTTTCATAACTTATTCCTAGATTATCACATTCTCTTTTTAAATCTTTATATAGTTGATTATATGCTTCTAAGTGTGTTTTATCTTCTTTATAATATAATGATGTTAGATAACTAAAACCATCAGTATATTTATTTTTAGAATGTTTATATAATCTATATTGTTTATATTCTGAAAGTAAATTATAGAAAAATCTTTCTGTTATATCTTGTCTTATATGTTCTTGTCTTGATTGATATGTTTTTTTAGGAAGAGAAGATAATTCTTGTTTAGATAAAAATTCATTTCCTGCGATTAATTTATATCCGGGATATAAATATAATGCTTCTTTTCCATCTTTTGTCCTTACATAGTAATATGTTGTATTAGTATATGCTTCTTTCATATTTATAAAGTATGATGCAATTACTTCATCTTGAAGATTAGGTCTTTTTAAACTAAATTTATTTTGAAACATCTCTTTTGTTTTTTCAAATAGAGTTATCTTCATATTATCACCATAATTATTATAACACGTATAATGTTGAGCATAAAGATTTCAGATGTAAAAATTTGATTTCTTTATGTTTTTTGTTATTATAACAAACATCGGTAAAGACGGATTATAACAGGCACTTCGAGTGCGTTCTTATGAATGTCTGCCATATAATTATTTATTAATTCGGTTGTAGATAATGGAAACTAACAAAATTGTTAGAGTTCGGATGATTAAGCGTGTAGGAATATAGGTAATTTCATATGGTGTTAACCGAAATATTTATGAAAGGAGTTTTTATGAAACATATTTTAAGTTTTGATATTGCTAAAGGTAAAAGTGTTTATTGTTTTATTGATGAATTAAGAAATACAATTATTGATGCCACATTAATTGAACATAATAAAAATGAATTTGATAAATTATATAATTTAATTAAAGATTATTCAAATTTAATTGTCATTATGGAATCCACTTCTATTTATCATTTACCAGTTGAAAATTATTTTAGATCTAAAGGTATTGATACTATTGTTATTAATCCTAAATTAGTTAAACAGTTTAAAGATACTTTAAATAAATCTAAAACTGATAAACTTGATTGTTTTAAAATCGCTAGATGCTATTTAGGAACTATTGATAATTTTTATTATAAGAATGATGAATATTTTATGTATAATCCCCTAGCTCGTCAATATTGGTCTTTGGTTGAAGGGCAAACAAGATTAAAAAATAGATATAAACAATTAATTGAAATTGTTTTCCCTGAATTTAACCTTATTTTTAATGATTTATATGATGATTTGGCTTTAAATTTTATACATGATTTTCCTCATCCTATTTTATTTGTTAATCGAAGAGTTGATTATTTAATGAATTATTTAAAAGAAAAAAATGGAACAACTCAAGCATTTAGATTTAAAAATAAAGTTTTAAAAATGAAAGAGCTTGCTTCTAATTCATTATGTTTTGTTACCTTTGATTCTTTACAAGTACAAAATTTAGTTCAAACAATTGAAATGATTCAATATCATAAGTCTGAGATAAATAAAATTAAAAATCAATTAATCGATGAAATGAAAGATAAGAAGCTTTTTAAAATTATTAATTCTATTCCTGGACTTAGTGAGTTTTCAACTGCTTTATTCTTGGCTGAAGTTGGAGATATAACAAGATTTGATGATAAATATCAATTTATATCTTTTATTGGAATAGATTCAGTAACATCCCAATCTGGTGTTTCTGCTTATCACGGACCTATTTCTAAAACTGGATGTAAATTTGGTAGAACAATTTTATTTAACGTTGTTACAACTATAATTCAAATAAGTGCACATTCTGATAAATCTAATCCTATTTATTTGTTTTTTAGAAAAAAACAATCCGAAGGTAAACATCATTACAAGTGTATAATCGCATGCGAAACGAAATTATGCAAAATTATATACAAGTTATGTTCTTCGAATTGTTTATATGAAAACAAATAGTTGAATTACCAAAATTTTTTAAAATTGAGGAAACTCAGTTCTTTTTGTCGTGATTATAATATCATAATTTTTACAATTTGACAAAACTTAGATAATCAT
>JAEDES010000018.1 GCA_016293205.1 Bacilli bacterium | reverse complement strand
TTCTTCTTTATTTTCTAATTCTTCTTGTTCTTTCTTTTCTCTTGCTGCTTTTCTTTCTTCATATTCTTTTCTTCTTTTCTCCTCATTTTCTATCATTGCTGTTAACATTTCAGATCCAATTATATAGAAGATTGGTAATATTACAAATATAAATAATCCATATTGTGTTCCTACTATCTTATAAATAAATGATAAGATTTTAGGATTCCATACTATAACTCCATATACTTGTTTTTCATATACTGGAGGGTCTTCTATTAAGTTTGCTTTTCCTTTTGTATGGAAGATATATTCTCCACTTATTGTTTTTTCAATTCTTGTTACTTCGTGAGTTACTACTTTACCAGTAAATGTTCCAGTATTACCTAGATAAGTTAGTGAATCTCCTACTTTAATATTTTCTGGAGCAGTTTCTTTAGCAATTAAGACATCTCCTACATTATATTGAGGTGCCATTGATCCAGATGCTACAGTAAATAGTCGATAATCGAAGAATGATACTTCATTATTACTAAATCGTTGTAAACATACCATTAATAAGAACAATACAACAAATATTGTTACTATGGTATTTACTATGTATTTTGTTATTTTAAATGCTTTTTTCATAATTGTTATTACAAGTATTCTTGTGTCCTTTCTATGTATTCGTCCATAGCAGATTTAAATTTCTTTTTAACATCATCTGCTCCAACAAGACGATCACTTTTATCATCTTTTAATTCTTGCGCTACTAACTTCATAATTTCTTCTTCAGTTATTTTAATACCACAACTTAATAATAAATCAACTATCCTTTTTATTTCTTCACTAAGCATTACAATTGCATATTTTGATAATTGTTTCTTTTGTTCTCTTTTTGAATTTGATATTGAATCTAATACATAATAATCTATTAAGAATGAGTGATCTAAGAATCCTTGAACAACATCATTTCCATTATTATCTATATTATCTTTATCACTATTAATGTCATCTAAACCATATTTATTTAAATATTCCCAAAGTGCTGTTGCAACTTTAAAGTTAGGATTCTTTAATAAAATATTAGTCTTTTTAATTGGTGACTTTACTGGTGGGATGTGAGCTTTATCTAATGATTTAATCATTTCAGATCTCATCCAACTAGCAATATACTCTTTTATTCTTTTAATTCTTTTTTGAATTTCTTTTAGTTTTTCTTGAAGATCATTATTTACTTGATCTGATGGAATTGTATCAGATGTAATCTTTACTTCAATATGAACTTTTTCTTTTGGTGTTTCCGATTTTGCTTTATATTCTAATAATTTATTATCAGAAACTTCTAATTTCTTTATTTCTTGTTCTCTTTCATATACGAATCTATCTAATAGATATATTAAAGTATGTAGAAACCTGTTTTCATAAATATTAAATGTTTCTTCATTTCTAATATCTAGAATTTTACCAGGTTCTACAGATTGTGTTGCTTCATCAAACTTATTAATATAGTTTGTATGTCTTGCTAAGTCTTTAACACTTTCTACTGTTATTCTTTTTGCTTTTTCTATTAACTCTACATTAGCTTCTTGTACTAATGCTACTTTAGCATTTCTAACGATAATATCTAATCTTGGACAAGCGTCTTCAACAATGTCTATCCAATCAAAAGAAAGAGCATCTCCGTTATAGGTAGACTTATATGACATTTCAGATGCTAATTTTTTTCTGAATCTTTTGGTAGTTGCTCTTGCTTGTTCAGAAAGTTCATTATCAACGAAATTTTTTTTCATATTACATCACCCTATTCTATATGCTCTTTTTAAGATTTGTTAGGTAAGCGATACATTCTTTCATAACACCCTTACCAAATCTTTTATTTAACCATGAAATAAATGGATCTATTTCATCTCTAATTACAGCGACACTTAATTGGTCGAATTTTCTTAATACTTTTTTAGCAATGAAATAGTCAATTGCTTCTATTTCTTTTCCACCACATGCAACATATACTGGTGAGAAAGTATTTAATTGTTTCATAATACGATTTCCGAATGCAATACGGAAATGTTCAATTACGTAATCATCGATTTCTGTTACTGAGTTTAATCCTTCTGCTGATAATGGATATTTTTCTATAGCATCAGCAAATAATGTTTCTAAGTAACTTGCATTTAATTTAATTGATTCTTGTTCACGGCATTTAAATGGTGCAACCTTTGTATTAATATCTAATGGCATAGCACGGTCGTAAACTTTATCAGTTACCATGAATGTTGAGTCGTCGTTATTGATTGTTCCGATATACCATAAGTTACCAGGTAATCTTAATTTACCTTTAACTAATCTTTTTGGATCGTTTGGCCATGTTGAAGATACAATATCTACTAACCATTCATCACGAGATGGCATTTCTAGAATTGATAAAAGGTCCGCGAAGTAGTATTCTACACGCGCTAAGTTCATTTCATCTAGGATAATTGTATGTACATCATCATCAAATCCAGCTTCATAGATTTCTCCTAAAGCTCTTGTTTCATTGAACTTTTTAGTAAATTCGTTGAAGTATCCTAAGAAGTCTGATTTATCCTTCCAAGAAGGTTCTACAGATGATACACATGAATCTTGTTCAACGAATTTTCCCCATGCATATGCTAAGGAAGTTTTACCTGTTCCAGAGATACCTTGTAGGATAATTAATTTACCACAAGCAAGTCCTCCAAAGAAAGGTCTTAAAATATCATAATCATAATATAGTTTTAATTGAGATGCTGCGAAACATCTAAAGTTTTCAATTAGTTCATCTAATGTGAAGTTATTATCATAATTTTTAGGTTTTGTTTCTCCTAATTCATTATCAATTTGGACAAGTTTTGGAAAACGAATAGCAGTTTCTAAATCTAAATCTTCTTCCTCGTCTCCAGTCTTTTCTTTATTTTCACCTTCTTCAGAAGATTCTTTATCTTCTGGGTTAATTCCTAATTGAGAAACTTTCATAGCCATGATTTCATCTCTTTCTTTCATTAACTTATTTACTTGTTGATTTAAGTCAGAGATTTCACTTAGTAATTCATCTTTATCTAAGTTCTTATCAGCTTTTCTTAATAGTTTTCTAATAAATATAATTAGCAGGAATACTAGTAATAATACAATTACTACTAGTACTATAACTGATAATGTTACTAATATCTTTTCTCCTGCTGTAAAGTTATCTTGATAATTAGATATTAACTTAGCATATTCTTCAAAGTTAAACATCTTACAAATTCCTTCAAATATTCCTTTGATTACCATCATGAATCCATCAATGAATATTGAAATAAATTCATAGAAAAATCTTATAAATGTATTCATATTTTACTCCCCCTAAAAACTTCCTACTTTTGAAGAAATATCATCATAACTTATTTTTGATTTTACTTCTTCAGGGATTATTTCTATTATATTTGTTTTAGTAGCATCTTCTTTCTTAATAAATATAAATTCTACTATATGTAACATAGCTTCATCAGATTTCTTGATTTTTTCTACTCCAGTCATATCAACTGAGAAGTTATATCCTTCTTTCTTTAAAGCTTTAATAGTCTTTTGATATTTTGCTAAGTCTTCATATTTTACTAAGATATTAACATTATTTTTAATAAAGTCATCATTTAATGTTTTAAATACTTTTAATAACTTAGCTTCTTTTTCATATAATGATCCAGAAATATAAATTATATATTTTGTCTTAAAGTCTTTAGCTAGCATATTCTTAACTAATTGAGCAATTAATAAACTTGCAAGTACTTCTACTTTATCTTCTGCAACTATTCCTTCTGAATAAGTCTTATCTACGATGTATTCACTATATACTTTTGAGAATGCAATGTTATGTTTTAATTCTACTGCGTAATAGTCTTTTTCAGATGTTTTATTATATTCTAATTCAAACATTCCTGTTGCTAGTTTATCAAGTAAGAATTTAATCATACCACTGTATTTTTTCTCTACTTTAATTATATCAGTAAGCAGTGTTTTCATCTCTTTTTCAGATATATCTAATTTAACATATTTATTTAGTTTGTCTAAATATTGTGCTCTTCTTTCTTCAATTGTTGCTTCTTTATCAAATAGTTGTTCAAATTGATGAAGTACTAAGAAATATTTTAAATATTTTTCAACTTTTTCAGCATATTGTTTATCTGATCCTTTATATTTCTTTACTAATTCTTCTCCATATTCTTTTAATGCTTTTTCTATTACTGAGTTCATATTCTTAGCATTGTATTCTAAGTTTACTTCTCCACAGTTATTATAGTATTTAGCATCTATATAGAACTTAGTAAATTCTTGTCTAATTGATGGTTCATTAGTTTTTTCTTTAGCTTTTAGATTTAATAAATTAATTATTTCTTCTATTTCTTGTTCTTTTATGAAGATTGTTTTTTCTATGAAGTTTGTACATCTTTTCTTTTTCTTTTGAATTAATTCTAATGTCATTTTAACTTCATTTTCTGAAACTTCAGGTTCTGGTTCAACTACTTTTGAAACTTCAACATTTTCTTCAATCATTACTGGTGTATTGAATGCTTTAGAAATTTCATCTTCTGATACTGAAACCATTCTGTAGAATACTGTTTTATCCATATCTTCTTCATTTTCTTCTACCGGTGCACTTGCGATTATTTCAGGTTCTTCTACTTTAGTTTCTTCAACTACTTCTTCTTTTACTTCTTGTTCTACTACTTCTTCGTTTTCTTCTTTTGTTGGTTCTTCAGCAACTTTTTCTTTTGTTGTTTTCTTTTTCTTAGGAGCAATCTTTTTAACTGCTTCAATTATTTCTTTTTCTAATAATTCTTCTTTTTCACTTGGTTTCTTAAATGTAATATTAATTAAGTAACAAGTGATGATTAAGAACATTATAACAATTGGATTAAAGATTGTTTTTCTTAATATTCCGAAGTGTGGTAGTACTTTTGTAACCTTACCAATTATTTTATCTTTACTAATTGGAGCATCCTTAGCACTATTAGCATCACCCTTAGTAACATAAGTTCCATTGTATGATTCAATTACACGGTGTGTAATATATTGACCTTTATGTTCAAAGGTTACTATATCGTTAAGTTCAATATTCTTATCGTATTTTACAATAATCCAATCTCCTGCAGATATTTCTGGTTCCATACTTCCTGTTTGAACTTCAAATACTGAATTTCCAAAGAAAGATGCATAATCATTTCCTAATATCTTTATTTGGATGTTGTTATATATTGTAATTAATAAGACTATTGATAATAAAACTATTAGAACATCTAATATAATATTAACAATTTTTTTTGCTATAGTATTGTTGTTACCTTTCACACGTACCACTCCTATTTTATTCATTCTATACTATACATAATTTTAGCATAGAGATAATCTTTTTACAATAAAAAAAGACTAAAATTAGTCTTCTTCTGCACCATATTTTATTTCAATAATTAATGAATATAATTCATAGATAAAAATTAAGAAACATGGAACTAAAACAATAAATAAGAATCCCCATTTAGATTCAACAACGGATAGGAATGTTCCTACTCCTGCGTGTATTTCTTCTGTTTTTCCTGCGATAAATTCATAAGAATATGTTTCTCCATTTTCATATGAAATGGCATTTTCTTCTACATATACTTCACCAATTGTACCAATTTGTAATGATGGTATACCTTTGCTATCAATACGATAACAGAACATTTCATCTCCTTGTTTCATATTTTCAAGTTTTGGTAAATTTACGATTACTAAGTCACCTTTCATATATTTTTCATTAGCAATTTGATCATTAATAATTATTAAGCTCTTATTACCAAATTGAGTAACTCCATAGTTATTGTAGTTTAATAATAAAATTGTCATTGCTAAAGCAAATATAAAATAAGCAACTCCTACTATTGTTAATATTACTTTTTTAATTATGGTTAATACTTTTGTCATCTTATTACCTCCTATTTTTAATTTAACATATATACCATTAATTAGCAATATCTATTGACACTCAGTAGACTCTACTAAGGCAAAATCACTTTCACTAAATGTTTTAGATTTATCTTGTTTATAAAAGATAAAATTAGTACTATCTTTCTTATTTAATTTAAATATAACTGCGTTTATATAATTATTTTTATCTTTTATAGTTTGTTTTAAATCAGATTCATCTATTAATAAATCAGCACTATTCCATGTTAATTTAACACATTTATCTTCATTATATGAATTTATTACGATAACATTTTCATAATGTGTTTTTGTTTCATATTTTACTGATAGTGTTCCTAATTCACTTTTATCTTTATTTAATGTATATTTTCCTTTAATTGTCTTTTTATATGGAGAAGTTGTTGTTGCTGTGATAATTACATTTGCTGTATCAACATCTTTTCCATTAATATCAACTACTTCAAAGTAATTTACAGAAGTAGAAGGTATTGCTGTCCAAGTATAACCTTGTTTTTTACATTGTGTTTCATCAAGAGAAGAAACATCAGTATTGTTAGCTATATCTTTACAAGCAAAGTCTGCTGATAATGTTTGAGTTACTTTAGATGAATTAGTTCCATTTAAATAACATACTTTTGTTGTATCTGTTTCTTCAATAGAACATGTAATTTCATATTTTATATCATATTCTGTAGCTAAGGACTTGTTAGATGAGTTATTAATTGAAAATGTTACTTTTCCACCATCCCATGATGTATCAACATTACTTTTAGTTTCTGTATCTAAACTATCACTTCTAAAGTAAAATCCTTTAGAATTTAAATAATAATTTAATACAGAGTTTGATACATATTTAGCATAAGTAATTCCTCTAGTAATGATTAATAATCCTACTAAAGCAACTAGTGTTACAACTAATGTATAGGTAATTTGTTTTGTTTTAGATTTATTCTTCATGCTTCACCTCTCCCCCAATTGCTTGCCAACTCTTTATTTCTATATCAATATAGTCAACTAAATCTGTATAAGAATCATCATTGTATTCTTCTGGGAATTCAATGACTAACTTATAATTATCTGTAGCATTTAATTTGTAATCCATTGTTTGTACTTCTGTATTACATACTACTTCGTTATCAGTATTACGACTACTTTCTTCACATGTAAGAAGTGGAGTTCCTTCATTTTCTTTATATAGGTTTATTTCAAGTGGCATGAAGTGGAATGTTTTTATTGTCATTTGATACTTAATAGTTACATCACTTCGTTTATTATCAATGTTATTTGTTACTTGAAATGTATATTCAGCTTTTTCACCTGGATTTAAGTTAGATATTGGTAATTCAATTACATCCGTTTTTGCAGCGTTAAAAACGAACTTGGCAATCTTTTGATTGGCTACAACCTTTGTACTAGATGTAAAAAGGGAGTATGTGATTCCAGAACCACATATTAAAACGATTGAGGTAACTAACATTACAATAATTTTTAATTTTATTTTCTTGTTTGGTTTCACGTTTCTCCCTCTTTTCTATCTAACGATAAATCTTTTCTTCATTACTGTTATGAATTTAGAACCATCATATAATTCAAATCTTAATTCATAACCTGTCTTTTCTAATTTAGTTAAGTTAAAATCTAAGTCTAAACTAGTAGAATCAACTGTATAAATATTTTTTTCTACTTCAGTTAATTGATTTGAAACAACTTCTTGTAGATTAATAATATTATATACTTGGTTGTATGCTGTTAATTCAGCTTTCTTATATAGTGATACTCTTACTGTTGGTGTAAATGTTGTATCTTTTATGATTTTTACATTTACGTTATGAGTATTTTGTTTTTTGTATAATACTTTGTCATTTTCATCTAATTCTACATTAAATCCATAATCTATTTTTTCTGTTTTTGTTGTTGTAACAGGAAGTGTAATTGATTTTTCACTTAAGTCAGATGAATATTTACCATCACTTGCAAGAAATGGTGTAATTACAAAGTTATAGTTTCCTGTTTCTAATTTAGTATCTGTTTCATATGTTTTAATAATTAATTTATTTGTTTGTTTTTGATTAGATAATTTAATTCTTACTATTCCATCATTATCTGGAGAGTATGTTGTATTTTCTATTTGGAATAATACATTTTTTAGATATTTCTTAGAAACTATTTCATCATTTGAATTTACTAATCTAATTGCAATTCCTAATGATTTATTATTTGTTGTTGTATCATATATTGTCTCATTATTAACTGTATTAAAATTAATATATGATTCTAAATCTACTTCAGTAACGGTTGTTTTATGATAACTAATTGTTTCTGTTGCATTAAGTTTATTTAATACTAATGATAAGCTATTATCTTTATAAACATTTACTGGTTTTATAGTTGATTTTAATGTTGTAAGAATTATTTCGTTAGGATTTCTCATTTCTAAGTATGTATTTAATGTAAAGTTATTAGATATTTCAGCATTTTTGAAATCAATTAGAATTGAAATATTCTTAGTAGCTTCATTGATAAATGCCTTATGATCAAATACTTTTGTATTATCGGTTTGACCGACTCTTGTAAATAAATCTAATGGATATGTTGCATAGTTATTAGTTTGATAATTGTAATTATCTTCGCTAGTTGGAACTATATATGTATATACTTCATTAGTATTATTATTTATTAATGTAAGTTTTGTATTCTTTGGTAGTAATACATTTGTAATTAAGTTATTATTTAATCCTTCTTCATATTTAGTTTGATCTTGATATGAGAAGTTATATGTTACTAATGAATTACTTGTGATATTTAATTTATCATATGTATTTGATTCTCTACCTAAGTTTAGAGTTTCTTCAAATCCTCCAAATACAATGTAATCTGTATTAAAATATGCAGTGTGATCAAATTCATCAGTTGTTTTAACATTTACTACATATGTTCCTTGAGAATTTAGAGTTATTTCAGCATTATCTTGCCATAGATTTGTATCTAAATCTTTAAGTTCTTGTTCTGTTAAAAAGATATTTGAAATATAGTATTTTAATTCTTTTACTTCAGAGTATTTATCTTCTACTGTAATATTAATTTTTGTTTCTTCGGCAATATTAATGTTTGATAAGTTATCTTTAAATGATGAGAATTTTTTATCATTCATTGTTATTGCTGCTACTGGTGGATTTAAATCTAAAACGATTAATTCACTATTTACATAATAAGTATTATCTAATGTATCTTGAGCTTTTACATAGATTGTGTAATAACCCTCTTCTGTAAGATTAACAATACTTTCATATGGTGTCCACTCTTGAATAGCTAACATTTCTTCTTTTGTTAAAGGTGTTTTGCTCTTATGAATATAGTAGTATGCTCCACCTTCTTTAATTGGATTTAAATTATTAGCAGATGAGATTTGGAATGCTGTTGCATCAGTGAAGTAAACTTTCTTAGGTTCAAATCCTAAATCTTGCCAATTATATGTTCCAACTGTTAGATTTGCTACTGGATTATTTAAATCATCAAAGTATAAGATTGGTAAATAATCTGATTCATAAATCCATTCTCCTGTTGATGGATCATCTACATATTCGTTAAATAATAAAGTTTTTGTTAAATATTCTTTATCTTTTAGCTCATCTAAAGTTTTTGTTGTTACATTATCTAGATTTGAGTTTACATCAGACACATTTGTAAATACTACATTTGATTCTTTTGTTTGATATGTGGCATTTGTTTGTACTGTGTTAAATGAATTAGATAAAGTAACTTGTGAGTATGTAACTTCATTAAAGAAAGCATTTGTTGAGGTTCCACTTAATGTTCCTGCATTATACACTTTATTAATTGTACTTGTTGAATTATTAATCTTATGAATTAATCCTGCAGCATTTGTACCTTTAATCATTCCTGTATTATAGGCATTTTCTAGATTAGTTTTTTCTAATACTGAGATTAATCCGGATGTATTATTTCCTTCAACGTTTGCTTTATTAATTAAGTTTTTAATATTTGAATTACTTACTCTTCCAAGTATTCCTGATGCATATGATGTATTGTATGTTACTTCATATTTTAGATTTGTGAAATTAATTGTTGAATTAACTTTATCTTTTACTCTTAACATGATTGAATATCTTACTTCTGTTCCAAAGTCTAATTCAAAATCACCATGAGGAATTTGAACTTCATTTAATAAAAGTACTTCATTTTCATCTGTTGATGTATAAGTTCCTTTTAATTTAATATTTGTATAATTATTTATATTTACTTGAGGTAAGTCAATTGTTGCAGTGTAGTTATTTTGATTTTTTATAAATTCTAAATCTTGCATTTCAAAAACTTGAACTTCACTGTAATCATCTTTTGTTCCTACTACATATCCATTTACGAAGATATCTTTTACTGTAGCATTAGATGTATTTGCTGCAAGAGATGTAGTGTTTGCTCCTCCATAAATAAATGTATTTTCTAAATATAGGTTTTCTACTGTTCCTGATAGATTTTTAAATAAAGCTAAATCTTGTTCTTCACTAGTCATGTATAATCCATAAATTGAATTATAATCACCATCGAAGTATCCTTCAAAGTTATTTATACTACTTAATTGGTTTATTGTAGATAAAGGTGAATTTGTTAATTCTTGAGTTTCATATAACTCATTTGTATATGGTTTTAAGTATACTGTTTTATCTCCTAATGTATAAGAAGATGTAGTATTTTCATACTTAAATACGCCATTATTAATAACAATATCTTTATCTAGTTTTACATATTTTCCTTTGTATGTTGAATTTTCTAATTCTTTTAAGAAGTATGCAAATTCATTTGCATTTGATATTAAATAAGGATTATCTTTAGTACCATCACCTTTTTTATAAGATGTTGCTACTGTTCCATCCCATGCTCCTAAAGTTGTAAGAACATGTTCAATATCAATTCTATTTTTATAACGAGCAAGAGTTGGTAGTGAAATAGTTACAGCTAGTAATAATACTACTAATACTATAATAAACTTAACTCTCGATACGTTTTTTAGTTTTGTTAATAGATTTTTCATCATACTAAATCACTCGCTTTATTTCTACTCTATCTTAATATTTTTATTATAACATATTGATATATTTTTTTCATCAAAAAACGACAAAAAAAACTAATGAAATTTCATTAGTTTTCTTTGCTTTCTTTTTCTATCATAAATTTATGAACTTTTGTTATAAACCATATTTGATTTAATGATATTTTACTCTTTTCAATCATATGAGTTCTTAAGATAATATAAACCTTATTTAATAATGGTTTTAAGTTATCTATAGTTAAGTTTTCTTCCTCTAAATAAATACTACTTAAGTGGTATTTATTACAAATGATTTTAGCAACATTTGATTCATGGAATAATGGTAATCCTGAAGTAATTACATTGTTTGGATCCATTGCAAATAAATCAAATTTATTACTTAATTCTACTACTTCTTCATAACTTGTTAATTTATAAACATTTTGAATAGCAAGTTTTTGAAAATAATCAAAACTATAATATAAATTTAATACATCTGAAATAGTCATATTACTTGTTAATACTGATAGAACTTTTTCATTAAAGTAAGCTTCATCATATTTCTTATATAATTCATATAATTCTTTAGCTTTAAGTACTGATTCTACTTTTAAATCTTTAACGTTAGAAGGAATTCTATTTAAGAATAGACCTACTCCTTCTATCTTTCTATTTAGTTTATCAAGTTCTTTTTCTTTCTTAGCTATTTCTAATTCAATTTCTTTTAAATCAGTTGTTTTTCTTTGCTTTTCATCAGTAGGAATAAGTTTCTCATACGTTGTTTTAAAGTGATTAAATAATGGTAAAAATTCTAGATAATTATTAAGTTCATTAATATTCGCTTTTAATTTTTCTAGTGCGTTACATATATTATCCATTTTATCGTGATCATTTAAATTAATTGAATCTGCGATTAATGATTGATAAGCTTGTTTTCTTATTTTACTTGATTCTAAATAATGTTCAATTTCAAAAGCACCACTTTTAGATAATTCAATAATATCTTTAATAGATTCTTGTTGACTGGTAACTAATTCTAAGTATGCAGTTTGTAATTTATCATTACAATCTTTTAAACTAGAGATGTTATTTTTTTCTTTTTCTTCTTTTTGAAGTTTTGAAATATAATTATTAAGTTGTTTAGAATATTTTCTGATTAATCTACGGAAATTAAGTTCAATATGTTCTATAATTTCTGGATTCATCCAATATATTCTTTCAAATATTTCTGACACTCTTTTGTAATCTTTATTTTTACTAACACGAACTTCTAAATATGAATCCATATATTCATGTACATAACATGTATAATCAAATTCATCACTATTTAAATAGATCCCTGCTAGTTCAAATTTATCAAAAAATCCATTAATAATTGCATTTAGAGATTTAAAGTTTAAAGTATAATAATTATTTATTTGATATAGTAATGTATCAAATCCCATTTTTTCAATATAGGTATTTGATGGGTTTAGAAGAAATTTAACGCGTTCTAATGCCACTACTCTTTCTTTAGTTTGTTCTAAAGATTTAGGAGAGTCTTTAATATCAATAGATTTAGCTTTTACAGTTATATACTTATAAATATTAGCTTCATATTCTTGATATTTTGCAAGTATTCCTTCAATTTCTTTATTGAAGGCTTTTTTATTGGTTTTAGTACGAGTTGGCAAAGATTGAAGTAAATTCTTTTTACCTTCAATATCTTTATTTATGAATTCTAAAAAATTACTATTCATTTTCTTTACCCTTTTCTTCTATTTCGATTTTACTTTCTTCTAAATAATCTATAAATATTTTAATATTTTCATATACTTCTACTAACTCTTCTAATGTTAATGTTGATAAGTCAAAATTTACTTTATTTTCTTCTTTTTTTTCTTTTACTTTTTTCATAGCATCACCATTCCCCTCACAATTACATTCCTTCAAATTCTTCATATCCAGCATTGTCTTTAATAAAGTCGATTGATATATTAACATCTGCTCCATGAGAATTTGTTTCTAAACTATCAATATCTTGTCCTTCAATCCATACATATATTCTTATTTTAGTAACTCCACTTATTATTGGGAATAATGGATCATTTAAATTTTCTTCAGTTATTGTATCTTGAAATGATAGATATGGTGCATTTGTATTCATATATGGTGAACCAGAAACAGATTCTTTTACATAGTAAGGTCCCCCTTCTTTTGATAAAGCATATGTTGGGAACTTAAATCCGTCTTCTAATTCAATATCATATTTTTTTGCTCTTTCAATTGACATTGCTGTATGTTCTTTACTATTTGGTTCATAAATAATAGATCTACAATCATTATTACATGTCAAGTTTTGAACTTCGTTTGCAGATGCAGTAAGTGGTGCTCCACCTACTTTTACTACTCCTAGTCTAAATGAATTTACTAATCCTAACATTTCTTCTTCCATATCTTCATCAGCAGCAACGATTGATGTTGTTGGTTTTAAATATAGATTATCAGGCTTAGGAGATCCTGTTCTATTCTTTATAAAAATATCAAATGCAATATATGAATTATATGTTCTACGTTCTGTTTCTTCAGCTAGTCCTGTGTAGATAAATCCATCGTCTGCTTTTTTCTTTTTATATAGAATTCCACTGGTTTCATACATATCAAATAAATGTGAATTAGGATTAGTAATACCTGGACTTGATACTGGAATAAATCCATTTCCAGCATACTGACTAATATGATTTGGATATGTATCTTGTAGTGTATTTACAAGTAAATCTCTTGTTAATTCAATTGTATAGTCATAGTTAATACCATCAAATGATATTTGTAAATCACTATCTCTACTTACTGACATTTTAAATGTTCTAATATTAACATTTAAGTTTGTTGAAAACCAAGCATAAGAAGAAAATATAAATAGAACAGCAAAAAGAAAAGCTACGATTGTAGTTAATTTTTTATTAATCTTTCTTGTTGTTTTTTCTTCTTTTATATTTTCTTTCTTAACTTTTTTTGTTTTTGTGTTGTTTTTGTAAGGTTTTTTGGTGCTAGTTTTTTTAGTATTTGCCACTAAAACACCGCCTTTATTCAAACAAAGGTAACGCCTCAGTTACGACGACATTACCTTGGTTCTAATTAATAAATTTTTATATTACGCTTTTGATTTTTGATTACGCGTTATCGTCACCAGTAACTAAAGCTGGTCCATTGTAGTCAAATCCATCAGCGTTACCTTGATCATCAGTAAATCTTTCTTTAGTGAATCCGAAGTTAACTTTGATAGTTTTTCCTAATTGTGCGAAATCATAGTTATCGATATCTTGTCCTTCAAGATAGATATAAACTCTTAATTTAGTGATACTGTTTGGAGCTAATGTCATAAATTTATTACGAGCATTTCCTCTTGCAGATTTTTCAGTATCTGTGAAATAATCATAATCAACTAATTTAGCAGTTTCTTTACTATCTGATGATGCATAAGTTGCATATGCTTGAGTATTTCCATCAAATCCATTGAAGTTTGTTCCATCGTATACATCAACAAATGAACCTACTTCTAATGGATTAGCGATTGCATATGTTGGTGAAGCTGTTCCATCTACTACTGTACCACAAGCGTTATCGCTATCAGCATAAGTAAATGTAGAAGCTGTTCCTGTTCTTTTTAAACAAGATTTTTTGTACCAGTTAATTGCATTTGCAACGTGTTTTGTGTCATTTGGTTCCCAAATAGTTGCATTTCTACAAATTCCTGTTACAGCTGTATCTTCTCTAGGATTTTCATCTCCAGTACAGTTAATTCCTGTAATTTTTGCTTGATCAGTAGTAGTAGCGATTACACGTCCGATTTGAGTGAAAGCTACACGAACTGAGTTTTGAATTCCTGATTCAGCAGAACCACCTTGTCCTACTGTTACAGTTGAATCATATGTTAAGTAGATAGCTTCTTCATTATCTACATTATTTTCAACATAGTATTCATCTCCAGATAAGTTTTTAACGAATAAGTCAAATGCAACATATCCATCACCTTCAACAAATTCATTATATTCTTGTTCTGAGATTTTAACTTTATTTGTATAGTTATTAACTCGGCTAGCTAATAGTCTATATCCACCTTTAGTAGTTGTTAAACTACCTTTTTCATAAAGCTTCATTCTTGATGAAGTTTTATCTAAATCACCAACTGTAGATACTGGAATTAATCCTTCTTTGCTTCCAGTTAACCATTGGTTTGCGTTTCCTGTGTATGCAGCAGCATTTTTAGCATCTAAGTTATATGACCAATCTACACCGTTCATTGATAAGAATAGACCTTCTGTAGTAGCAATTTTAACTTCGAATTCATTAACTTTAACAGTTTTCATACCAATAAACCATGCATATGTTGATACTGTTAAAAGAATAGCTGTTAATGTACATACAAGCACAAGATTTCTTATTTTTTTGTTTTTCTTGCTATTTCTTTTCATTTTTCCTCCTATATATTTTTAAATCAGGGACTTCATTAAGAAGTCCTGATAAAATATTTTTTTAATTAACTGTTAGCTTCATGTGTTCTTGATTGTAATCCTTTAGGTAATTCAGGATTTCCATCGTAATCAACATCTTCACCATAGTAACGTTCTTTAGTGAATCCAAAGTTAACTTTAATTGCTTGTCCTAATGAAGCAAAGTCATAGTTATCTACGTCTTGTCCTTCAATATATACATAAACTCTAACTTTTGTAATACTGTTTGGAGCTAATGTCATGAATGTTGGACGAGCAGTTCCTTTTAAATCTTTTTCTGAATCTGTAAATGTATCTACAGCAAATAAGTTTTTACCAGATCCAACATTTCCATCATATCCATTGTAAACTGATCCATCATATACGTCTGTTCCACCAGCAGTAATTGCTTTAGCTACTGCATTAGTAACATAAGCAGAACCATCTTTAATTTCATTACAAGCAGTTCCTAAATATGTTCCATCATCAGTTTTTCTTTTCTTACAAGATTGAGTATACCAGTTAATTGCGTTTTGTACGTGTTTTGTATCATTTGGTTCCCAGATAGTTGCATCTCTGTTTGCACAGATTCCAGTTACTTTACCAGCAGTTGCACAAGTAATATCTTGAACAACTTTAGCTTCTTGATCAGATCCTGTTTCATTTGTATAGTTTTGAACACGTCCGATTTGAGCGAAAGCTACACGAACTGAGTTTTCAATACCTGCATTTACTTTTCCAGCATCTGCAACAGTAACTTTTGATTCAGGTGTTAAGTAAATTGCTTCTTCATTTTCACCTAAAGCTTCATAGTAAGCATCTCCTGATAAGTTTCTAATGAATAAGTCAAAAGCAACATATCCATCTTCTTCTTTTTCAGCAGTGTTTGTTACTTCACTAGCTAATAGTCTATAACCACCGTCTGTAGCAGTTAAACTACCTTTTTCAAATAGAGTCATTTTATTTTTAGTTGTATTAATTTTTCCAATTGATGACATTGGAATAAGTCCTGCATCTCCACCCCAAGAGTTTTGATTTCCTGTATAAGAAGCTGGGCTAATTGAATTTTTATCAATTGTTACATCATAAGTCCAGTTTTTTCCGTCTAATGATAACATTAAACTTTCAGTTGTTTTGATATTTACTTCGAAAGCATTAACGCTAACAGTTTTCATACCAATAAACCATGCATAAGTTGATACTGATAAGATAATAGCACATAAAAGACATGTTATTACTAATCGTTTTAATCGTTTTTCATGTTTTGTATTTCTCTTTTTCATCTTTCTTCTCCTTCACTTTGATTATCAATATGTTCTGAATTGAATTTCATCTCTACTTTAAACTCTCCACCAAGAATATTGTCAGTACATTGTGGATCTGACCCTTCAATCCATAGGACTAATGTGTACTTGTCTATATCCCCAGGCTTAAAGTTAGGGCTATGTGTGATGGCAACTAATTCATCATTCAAGAATGGAACTGTATCTGGTTCAGCATTTCCATTATCGCCTATTTTAGCATAGGTTACATACTCCCCGTTTTTGTAAATTCGAATTCGAACAGCACTGTCGACATTTCTAATCACATCGCCAATGACTACTTCGGTCCAATAATCGGATACATCACTACCAGTGTTTTCCACATAAAATGTATACGCTAAGTAGTTATCACCGTTATGAGAACCACCCTCACTATCGTTAATATCTTTTGGCAACCATTTGTGCGAGATATTATCGAATGACTCAGGTGATGGCGCTAACAACTCAGTCCTATATACCTTGTAGTTTTTGTCATCGTAAATGATTAATCCTTTGTCGAAGTACAAATTCTTATCTAGCGT
The DNA here is from genome assembly GCA_016293205.1 of Bacilli bacterium. Lineage (GTDB taxonomy): Bacteria > Bacillota_I > Bacilli_A > RF39 > UBA660 > JAEDES01. The sequence continues at coordinate 6,970 of JAEDES010000018.1, read as the reverse complement.
AACGCTAAAATTACCATTATTATAAATAATACCAATTGTATAGTATAAAATTAGTAATATTAGGATAATTAATAGTAAAAATACAAATAAGATTTTGCCAAGCTTTTTTTCAAGCATGAAATGTTTAATGTTTATTTGTCTCTTATTCATCTCTTACCCCTATCCTTTCGTATTACAATATACACTACACTATCATATTCTTTATAATACAATTACATTATATCATGGGGAGAATTTTTGTCAATATTTTCAGTCGAAGTTTGTCGAAGAAAAAGGCATAAGATTTCCTTATGTCTTTGTTTCTATTTATTATGAATTTAAAGCTTCTGTTGTGTAGAGTTTTTTATATATTTTACTTGTTTTTAATAGTTCTTCATGGGTACCTTTATCGGCAATCTTTCCTTTATCAATAACATAAATAATATCAGCATCAATTATAGTTGATAAACGATGTGCAACTATTACAACAGTATGGTCTTTTACTAAATTGTCAATTGCTTGTTTTATATAAGCTTGTGATTCATTATCTAAGGCAGAAGTTGCTTCATCAAATAAAATTACTTTGCTTTCTTTAGCAAGGGTTCTTGCAATAGATAATCTTTGTTTTTGACCTCCTGATAAGTTGACACCACTTTCTCCCAAAAGAGTATCATATTGATCAGGAAGACTCATTATATAATCATCTAAATATGCTAATTTTGTATATTTTCTTATTTGGTCTAAAGTTAAATCTTTATTTAATAATAAGAAATTTTCTTTAATGGTTCTATTAAAGATAAATGGTTCTTGTCTTATAATTGATATCTCTTTACGAAGAGAGGATTCTGTTAAATCTTTTAACTCTTGTTTATCTAATAGAATCTTACCTGATTTTTGTTCAAATACTCTTGTTAATAAATTAAATAATGTTGATTTGCCTTGACCTGATTGACCTACTATTGCAATCTTTTTATTTGGTTCTAAAGTTATATTAAATCCTTTTAAGATTATATCTTCATTAGGATATCCAAAGACTACATCTTTGAATTCAATTATTCCTTTGGATTTAGTAATCTCTTTAGTACCGAATTGTTCATCTTTTGATAATTTATTTTCTAATATTTCATTAACTCTTCCGATTGATACTATTACTTTTTGATATGTTTGAGATAATTCATTAATATTTTCTATTAACCACATATATCTATAAACATAATAAGTCATTGCAATAAAGAATGTTAATGAGATTTGTTTGTAATATAGTAAGATTACACATAATATAAATGTACCTACTTCTAATGATACTTTGATAAATCTTGTGATTAGATTAAATTTCTTTCTTATATCTATTTCTTTTGATGATTTATCAAATATTTCTTTTATTATTTCTTTCATGTCTTCTAGAAGTGATTTCTTAACTCCTAGTGTTTTTATTTCTCTTATTCCTCTTATTGATTCTGTTGTTAAAGAAGTAAACTTATCTTGTCCCTTTTTTCTTTCTTTATGATTATCTTTTAAGATTGGATTATATTTCTTTAAAACAAAGAATAATATTAATATAAATAATAATATGTATAATCCAATTACATATGAATTCATAAATATATAGACTATTAAGATTAATGAACCTAATAATGATGAGAACATTCTTAGTAATTGTCCAAATGTAAAACTAAGGGTATCTGCATCATTGGTAATACGATTTATTATTTCTCCACTTGTTGTTTTTTCATAGGCTGCTGCAGGTAAATCTAAGGCTTTTTTATATGTAAAATAACCTAGTTTTCTTGTTAATTTACTTTCTATCTTTTGTAAGGCGGCATTTGCTTGCGTTAGAATTAGGCCTGATGCGACTATATTTACTAATCCATATATACCTAAAAATAATAAGGCTTCTTTAATATTTAAATTGCTTATAGCTTCGACTGCTGCTCCATTTAAATAACCGGTACAAATCTCAGACAGTTCTGCTATAAATATAAATAAACTAGCTATGATAAGTTTTACTTTATCTTCTTTAATTAGTTTCACTAGAGGAATAAGCTCTTTTAAATCTTTCATACTTATACCTCCTAATTTTTCATATACTAGCTAACAAGACTAGAATGAAGTAGGAAAACGAAATAACATTCTCCAACTTCTACTTTCTCCTATATTAATTTTTGAATTTACTATTTTCATTCTCCCACTCCTTTCTCTTTAAATTCGTGTTAATCATAACATTAAAAAAATAAGATGTCAACCTTTTTTTGTTAACATCTTATTTTACTTTTGTATTATATTAAATTTTCATATATCTCATTAAGTGTTTCTACATTAGATGCAAATAATATTAAAGTATTTAACATACTTGTAGCTTCTTTTAATCTTTTCTTAAACATTAAATAATTTAACCATTGTAATTTTGTATTCATACTTACATATAAACAATCTTTAAAATTGTCTTTTAATGGACCATATTCTTCTAAATAAGTTTTTATATATAATTCAAAGTATTCATAATTAATTTCATTATTTTGTTTTGAATAAGTAAAAGCACTTTCAATTAATGCTGCTGTTGGATTAGATAATCCCGAAGCATCAAAATCAATTAAAGTCATTTTAGTTTCATTCCATAAGATATTTTGATGTTTATAATCATTATGAGAATAACATAAATTCTTTTTAACACTTGGTAGTGCATTATTACCTTTCTTAATATATTCTATTAATTTTTCTTTATTGGAATAAATTAAATCTTTTAGATTAGGATCTTTTATTGTCTTTGTATATAGATCAAAATCTATATTTATATGTTTATATGTACATGGTAGTTTTGTCTCTATTTTTAGCTTATGAATCTTAGCTTGTGTTTTTGCTAGTTCAATAATATGATTCTTTGTAATATTATCTTGTGTTAAATATTTATCTTTAGAACAATCATATACTAAATAATAGTGTTTATCTAATAAGAAGAATTGTTTATCATTAATTCTTTTTGGAATTATACAATTAATCTTATGCTTTTTTAATTGTTCAGATATAGCAATTTGTTCCTTTCTTTTTCTTAAATAATAATAGTTTCCTATAGTGTCTTTAGAAAATTCTTTTACAATGTATGATCCTTTTGTTGTAATTATTTTAAACACTCTATTTTGACTACTATCTTCTTGTTGATAGGCTTCTATTTCACCTAACTTAAAAATTTCACATATACTAATTAATTTTTTTTGAATCTTATTCAATCTCATTTGGTTCACCAACTTAATTATACCTTATTTATATAAAAAAAACAAAATATTTAATTTTGTTTTAATCTATCTTATTTGTTACATATATTGTGACATATTTTATATCAAACGATGTATGTCTTGTGATGGATTTTTTTATTTTCTTTTCTAGATTTGATACTTGTCTTAGAGTGAGTTTATTATCTAAATCTAGTACTAAATATAATTGATAATAAGATCCATATTTTATAAGAGTTATCTTTTTATCTTCTACTCCTTTAAATTCATCTATAAAACTTGATAATTTATTTATTAATTCTTCATTTTGTTCAACTTCTCCAATTAAGGATAGAGAGTTTTCTTTTATTATTTCAAGCGATGTGTTAAATATAATTAGAGAAATTATGATTGAACCAATTAAGTCTACATGTCTTAGTATTGGATATGTATCACTAAATTGTAAAATTACTGCGATTATAGCAACTATAATACTTGATACTAAATCCATACTTGATTCTTCTACTGAAGTAATTAATACTTGTGAGTTTGTTTTCTTACCTACTACATGCATTATAACAATTGATATTGTCTTTAATATTATTGTTCCTACTAATAAATACATTAATGATAATGGTGGTATTACTGGTTTATGAATAAATCCATTGTATATAATAAATACCCCTAGTAGAAATAAAATTATTCCAATAAATAAGTTTGTTAAGTACTCTATTCTACCAAAACCAAAGGGATATTTTTTTGTTGGTCTATGTTTAGATATTTTAGTTCCAATCATACAAATAATATCTGTTGCAAAATCACAGAATGTATGAAGACCATCTGCTAAAAGAGATGATAATCCTAGAATTAATCCTCCTGTTATTTTGGCAATTGAAATTATTAAGTTATTTATCATACTATAAATTAACACTTTTGATTCAATTTTCATATTAGTCACATCCTATTATGTATTATAACATAAAAAAGATTAAGTTTTCACTTAATCTAATTTATTATCATTTTCAGTTTCATAGTTTGTAATAATTACTTCTTCTACCTTACCTCTTTTATTACCTTTTGAGTTTATATTTCTTTTAGCTTTAATTACATGAATATTAAAGTCTTCATATAATTCATTTACTAATGTAGTATTATGATTTGATAACATTACGAAACATCCTCTATTATGTAAATCCTTAAACACTTTACTTAGACGTATTTGCTCTTCTTTACCAAATCCACCTTCTGTATAGTCATTAAATGTTGTATTATTTTCTGAATCATATGGTGGATCAAAATAAATGAAGTCTCCTTTTTTAGCATCTTTTACTGCTTCTTCAAAATCAGTACTTAACATTTTTACATCATTTGTTTGAAAATAAACATATGCTAGAGTCATATTTTGTCCATCATAAGTATTAATTGCTTGTTTCTTGTTAAATGGAACATTGAAATAACCTTTACTGTTTACTCTATATAGTCCATTAAAACATGCTTTATTTAAATAAATAGTTCTTGCTGCTCTTTCTGAATTTGATAATTTTTTAAACTTAGATTCATCACGGTCAATATCTCTTATTTTATAGTAAAATTCTTCTGAATGTTTTATTTCATATTTATTAAGAATCTTTATTACTTCTTCATATCCATTATCATCTGATATTGTTTTATAAACATTCATTAATTCTTTATTATAATCATTTATTACGGCTTTTTTAGGAGATAATTCAAATAATAAAGCTCCTCCACCTACAAATGGTTCATAGTATGTATCGTATTTTTCTGGTACTAGTTTTGTTAATTTATCAATTATTTGTCTTTTTCCACCAGCCCATTTTACGAATGGTTTTGCTTTTAACATATAATCACTCCTTACACTTTTAATATTATAACATAAGTTGTTTTATTTCAAAGAAAAACTCAGAAAAATTCTGAGTTTATTTACTATATGTTTCCTCTTCCTCTTGAGTATGTGATTCTACATAATCATCTACCATATCAGTAACTGAGTTTCCATATTTACCAGTTCTTACATTTTCTTCCATCTTTTGATTGATGTTAGATGCTAGTGCAGCAGCTGATGCAGCTCCTAGTAACGTTACTAGTACACTGTTTGGTACTGTTTGTAAGGCTTGAATTTGTGTAAATGTTAAACCTTCTGCAGCAGTTTGAATATCAACCATTGCATTATTCATATTTGTAATTGAATCTGGATGTTGTTGAATATATCTTACGGCTTCTGTTACTGCAGATAAATCAAATTGAGGATGTGTTTGTGCATATTGTTCAAAGATTCCTAAACATTGATCTGATACAGTATTTAGAGTTTGTTGAGTATTATTAGCCATATCTCTCATCATTTCTAATGCTTCAAGATCTGTAATTGTTCCAGATACATATTGTTGAGAAATATTTTGTACTTCTGATCTTGTAGTATCAAATACTTGATTGTAGAAGTCATGCCCTGCATTATCAGCAGTTCTATATCTACTTGTTCCTAAAGCCCAGTCTGTTGCATCTAAGGCACCTCTTTCAATTTCACCTGAAACTGTAGAAGTTCCTTGAATTCCTTGAGCTTCCATACCCTCTCTCATGGTTCCTCTATGACCTTTAACTTGATCTACAAAACCTTGAGCTTCTCTTAATTGACGATTTGCTTCTTCAATTTCAGCAGAAGTTGGTGCTCCTTTGATTGAATTAATTGTAGATAAAGCGGCAGATGTTACTGCTACTGTTGTGAATAAATCTCTAATAAACGGATCATCACGATAATCTAGTTTTTCAGCTAATGGACTGTAATATTTCTTACCTGTTGAACGTTTTCCAAAAATACTATTACTAATTTCAGTTTCTTTACTTAAAAGTGATTCTGCTTGAATAAATGTTAGTAAAGCAATTTGGTCATTTCCTTCTTCAATGGCTGCCATTTCTGCTCTTTCCAATTTAGCTTCTTTTGCTAATAATTCTAAGTCTAAATCTTGGTCTTTAGCAAAACGTTTTCCAACGATTGATAATTTAGTAGTAGCTGCTTTCATATCTTGACTGAATCCATTTAATCCTCCAGATAATAATCTTTGAGCTTCTTTATAATTATCTCTTATACGTTTTACTTGTTGTGCGCGACCTTGTAATAATTGTTTTCTATAATTTGTCATTTGGGCTTTTTCTTCTGCAGACAGATTACCATTAGCTAGTTGATGATCAACTGCTTCTAATTCCATCATTGCATCAAAGATATCGGCATAGTCTTTTTCTAATTGGGCATTTAATGCAGATACCTTACCCATTATAAATTGTTCTATTCTTTCTTGTAATAAAATATTTATTGCAGATGGTAGTCTTTCTTGCATTACTCTATTACCACGATATTCATCGTATATAACCATTAATTCATCTTCTGAAAGATTTTCTATTCTTTCTTTCATTATTTTAATTCTTTGTTTTGACTCTTTTGTGAATCTTAATTTACCAGAAATCTTTGTAAAGAATTGGAATGGTACTTTTACAATCGCTGGAACTAAGTGAACTATGTTGTATAAATAATTTCCAGATTGTAATTCATTTCTAAAGTTTTGAGCAACTTTGATATTTGCTGCTTGATATGCTTTACCATCTTTTCTTTTTACTTCTACTCCTTTAGTAATCTTTTCAATTGTTGTCATTAATCCAATTTGTGGTTTCTTAGGTTGTGGTGTTACTGTTGGTGTTGGTTTTTTAGGTGGCACAGTTGGTGTAACTCTTGGAACTGTTGGAGTAATAACTGGAACTGTTGGAGTTTTTGTTGG
>JAEDES010000017.1 GCA_016293205.1 Bacilli bacterium | reverse complement strand
AAAGAAAATAAAATTATATACACATTATAATATTACTCATTATTCCCCATAAAAATCGTATCTCCATTTTTAACTATATAAGTAGAATAATCTCCTGTACCAGGATTGACACTTATAGGAATCTTTAAAACAGTTCCAACTATAATATTATTATTACTAAGATTATTTAAACTTCTAATTTCATTAACGCTTACAGAATATTTATTACTAATACTATATAAAGTATCTCCACTTTTAACTTCATATAACAAATAACCACCATCACCTGGAACTGGTATAAATAATTCTTGACCTAGGGCAATTAAGTTACTATTCAAATTATTAATACGTATTATGTCATCAACACTTACATTGAATTTTCTACTAATAGAATATAATGTATCTCCTTCTTTAACTATATATAATGTCGTCGTTTCAATACTAGGAATTTTTAATACTTGGCCAATTCTTAATACCGTTGAACTTAAATTATTTTCAGCAACTATATCTGTAATAGAAACACCAAATTGTTTACTTATACCATATAAAGTATCTCCGTTTTGAACAATATATGTCTGCATAATTCACCTCATAAAAGTATATTCAAACGATAAAAAAAAGATAACCTAAGTTATCTTATTCATGTATATATTCAGTATATAATTTTAAAAGTTGATCAATTACATCAATATCAGTAACTTCTATCAATCCACTTTCAGAATCATATTCACAAAACATATTATTTTCATAATTGTTGATTTCAATTAAAAAAACATAGTTCTTATTATTTAACATTGTTGTAAATGCAACTGTATATTCCTTATTATCATCTAGAGTTAGGATTTCACTTTGTTCTAACATCTGTATTACCTCCTAATTCTTCAGCATCTATTTCATCAAATATTGCTTGTAATTCTGCTGCTGCTTTTTTCTTTTTATTTTCTCTATGTTTAGTAATCGATCTAACCGTACATTTTGCACCAGCATATACTAAAGCAAATTGAGTAAATTCATTTGAAAATAAATCTTGAAGTTCACCCATAATATCATCAAAACCAATTACTGCACCTGCTGCAACTCCTAAAATAACAATTCCTGCAACAACAGCATTTTTAACTTTCTTTTTTGTTTGTTCATCCATAGCCTTTTTTCTATCTTTAATTTCAAACTTTCTAGGTTCCATGATATCACTCCTCTATCATAATAATATCATAAATACAAAATAAAAAAAAGACTATTTCTAGTCTTCTAATGTTCCTGTATATAAATCAATAATTCCCTCTTTATAAGAAAGATATATTTTATTCCAAATTACACTTTCAACATATCTACTCTTTTTAGGATGCATCAAGTATCTAATAGTAAGTTCAATATGATCACCAACCAACTTAGTATAAATAATTGGATCATATTTATTAAAGTATACTCTATTAGTTTGATTTACAGCATCTACTTCCTCTTTCATTTTATTTGGAATATTTTTAACAATTTCTAATCCATTAACAATTTTATATAATTCTTGTTTATTCTTAGCTAAATCACAATCCATCTTAATATTAACAGTTAACTCATCCCAAACATATTTAAATCCCTTATTAATATTCTTAATTGCCTTAGAGAAAACAATTGAGTTTGGAAAGGTAATAACAATCCCAGTAGACTGACCTCTTTCATCTTTATTAGATACCTCTAATACCTCAAAGTTTAAAGTAGAAATATTCATAACATCTCCCTTTAAGTCATCAATTTGAATTCTATCTTCTACAACGAATGGTTTCTTAATCTTAATATATAATCCACAAAAGAAATTTAAAATTAACTCTCTTAACGCAATTGTTAATGCTGCAGAAACTACACTAATTAAAGTCATTAAATCTTTAATATAATCATCCCAAACAAATAGAAAACATAAAATTTCAATTATATTTAAAATCATCAAAAATGATTGAGTAATATAAAATCCCTTTCTATCAGTAAATTTCTTATTAATAATAAACTTACCAAATTTTCTTAATCCTAAAAACATTAAAAACACTATTGTAGTTGCAACTAATAAATAAATATATGTTTCTTCTATAGTTGTAATCTTTCCTAAGTATTTACAAAAATCTTTTAATAAGTTCATAAACAATCCCTCCCTTTGAGTTTCTAATTATACCATAAAATCTCTTTATTTTTAAGAGTACAAAATATTTTAAATAATTAAAAACTTAAACTTTACAAAACTTTACATCAAAAAAATGCTATTATAGCATTTTTATTAATTCATTAAATAAATATTCTTTTACAGAATCTTCTTTTTCTTCTTTAATCTTAGAAATTAATTCTTTATATTTTTCTTTTATGTCATCTGCAATATCAATATACTCTAATTTATCTTCAAACTCTTCTATTCTCTCACCAATAGTTGTATCTTCATTTTCTGTATCTTTATCTAATATTGCTTTAAGTACACCTGTTCTTTCTAATTCTTCATTTGTCATACAACTAACCTACTTTCTAATAATTTTTCTTACTATAAAACTACCAAATACTACGGAAGCAGCAAAAATTACAAGATCCATTTTTCCTTCAACAGCTGCATAAATAATTCCAATTATAACAAAAATAATTATCACTAACAACATTATTAATTCTTTTTTCATAAACTTCTCCTACTCTAAATTAAATTCTATACTTCCTTTATTATCTTTATATTTAACAACAACTTCACTACCATTAATCATAGTCATTTTAGGACAAACATGACCAACATCAGCATCATAAATATATGGAATATCACCAAAGATCTTTTTAAGACCATCTTCATATTCTAAATCATCAATAAATCCACTAGGATACATTACACGTCCAACGATTACGCCAACTGTATTATCAAACCATCCACAATTTCTCATTTGAAATAATGTTCTATAAAAATCTTCTTTTCCTAATGCAAAATTATCAAAATACCAAACAATTCCTTCATCTTTATATCTATCTAAAAATTTCTTAGTATAATCATATTTTGTTCCAATCATTTCTCTTAATACATCAATACATCCACCAATTAATCTTCCTGAAAAACAAACATTTTCATAATTAGATTTCCACTCTACTTTTGTATCTAATGCATAAGAAATACTTCTTTTACTTTTATCGCTTTCATATAAATCATAACTATTTTGTATAGGAATATTTCCTTTTACAATATTTAAAAAGTTCTTTTGAGACTCATGCAACTCATCATTATCAAAACTACCAGCATTAAATCCATATAAAGTAGCAATGTCAAACTTCGTAGTAACATAATATAAAAATGATGTAGGATCACTTGCTCCACTATACCATTTTATATTTTTCTTTATAGAATAATCATTAATATGTGGCATCATTTCAATACCAAAATCTCCACCACATGCACACATAATCATATTAACTTTTTTATTATTAACTAAATCATTTAACTGATTAGCTCTCTCTTCACCACTACTAGAAACATAACGAGAGACTCTAACATTATCAGTTTCAATAACATTAAATCCATAGCTTTTAATATTTTTAAGAGACTTTTCAAAATCTTCAATAGAATTTCCCACACCTGCAGACATTGCAGTTATACCAATAGTATCATTATCTTTTAAAAATTTAGGATATCTCAAGAGACTTCAACTCCTTCTTTTCAAGGATTTTCTCAATAATAACATGACTAACTCTTATAACAATACCAATACCTAAAGTAATCATCGAAATATTAAATGCCTTCATAAAATCAAATGTTACTTGTACAGGAAAATTAATTAATATATAACCCATTAAATAATTAACAGCACATGTAACAATAAACATAAATATTCCACAACCAATAAGATCAGTACCAACAGATTTTAACCATTCATAATAAGACCAATGCAAAACAATAATAATACCTAATAAAATTGCTAAAGAAACAATCATAATAGTCTTATAAGAAATCTTACTCAAATCATAAATTGTAATCATTATACTTCTTGCAGAACTTGGAATATACTCTTTTGATACAGAAATTAAATCAGCATACATTATATCAATCTCTTTAACTTCAGTAAGATTTTCTATTTCATTAATAAATTCATCATATATTTTATAACCAATTACATCTTCTAAATGCCTACGATTATCAATAACAAAAGTTTTTAATTTAACAACAAGATTTTTATTTTTAATAACTTCCCCATAAGAAAAATCATATAAAAAGTTATCTATAAGACCTTGTAAAAATTCATTTACAACTTCATCAGTCATTACATTTTTTACTTTTTCCTTGCTAACTCCAGCATCTTCAAAAATACCTGTTACTTCATCACTATTCATAAGTATTTCCATAAGACCTTTTTCTATAAAATCAGAAAAAGATAAATGAAATAAAAATCCTATTAAAGTTAAAACAAAACAACATCTAAAAAACCCTAATAAAAATTTTCTAAATTTACTCATAGTATCTCTCCCTATTTTTATTATAACATATTAAAAAAAAAGACTTCAATAGATGAAATTTCTATCTTATAAAATTTGTAAATACTTTCTTTTCTGTTTTAGGAAATTCAATTCCATTATTCTTACCAGCATCAATACATTTAAGCATCCAACTCATATTATTAGCAAGTATTCTCATTGTTTGCATTCCTTCTTCATCTTGTCTAACTTCTTCCTTATTAGAACCAAAAACTCCATTCCAATAATTACTTGTAACAATTGGCATACATGAATATGCAAAATACTTATTTAATACATCAAATGTAGAAGTACCACCTGCTCTTCTACAACTTACTATACACGCAGCAGGTTTTCCTTTAAATAAATTTGGTTTTCCATAAAATGCTCTATCCATAAAACTAATCATCGCACCATTTACAGAAGCATAATGAACAGGACATCCAAATATAAATCCATCTACATTTTCACATTTATCTAAAAATTCATTTACAACGTCATTATAAATACATCTTTTACTTTGAAAACATTGTCCACATCCACAACAACCAGCTAACGGTTTAATTCCTATCCAAAATATTTCAGAATCAATTCCATTTTCCTCTAATGTTTTTTTTATCTCTAATAATGCTTCATTTGTACAGCCATCTTTATGAGGACTTCCATTTACTAATAAAACTTTCATTTCATCACCACTCTACTATATTTAATTTTTCCCATTTATCTTTCCATCTTTTACATCTTGCAACATAACTTTCCTTATCAAGATATCTTTTTACAGGTCTAATAGTTAAACTAAATAAATCATTTAATCCATAAGGACAGTATATAATTAACTTACCATTTTCTTTTCTAATACCAATACAAGTAACAGTACTTACCCAACTACTAACAGCATCTTCACAACTAGTATAAGCCTCTCTATCTGTACCATATTTTGAATTATACCAAATATGTACTCTAGCCTGATTCTTGATATCAGAAACTACATCTATATCTTTTAATCTTTTTTCTAAATCTTTAATAATAACATCTTCAGCTTCATATGAAGTATCTTCATCAAAATAAACTATATCATAATCTTTAATACCATAATCACTTTCATAACCATGATAATAATTAAAAACAGTTTGATTAACTCCACCCGCACCTACATACCAATTTTTGAATCTTGGATTTTCTAATGCATATGATTCTAAAATATCTAGAATCTTCATAAGTTTTTTATTTTTACTAATTATCTTTTCAAATACTTCTAATTGAACATCTATACTTTTATTTAATCCATCTAGCATTATCTTGTATACCTATCATAAATCTTTCTTAAATTATCTTTATCTAATACTTTATCAACACCATGTTTACTTACATCAGTAAATACTTTTGTTAAAACAAGATCAATTTTAGGATTAATAAGTGCTGTTTCTCTTTTATTTAACCAATACTCTAATTGAAACTCTTTAGTCCATTTTTTTCCTTGATAAATCATTCCTGCAGCCAATTGATCACATATCATTTCAACTACATAAGGATATGGAATAATAGGAGTTTTTTCATAAGTATCACTATCATACCAATATTCATAATGATGTTTATTTCTGCCAAAATGATGTAGCCAAGCTTCTGAATATCCAGCTTCCATCTTTCTGTTTTTTATAGAACTATAAGTACCTTGATAATATTTCACACCTTCAAAAAATTCTGTAGGAGAATACTTTGATAAATCATGAAGTAATCCTCTCCAAGGTTGCCCTGCTTTACAGCATAACACAAATACTTTAAATCTATGTTTATTAACAGTATGTAAATGTTTAAAAAAATTACTAATTGTCATTTTATACTTTGATTCTTTTTTACTATTTTTTTTCATATACTACCTCAACATTCTATTAAAATTATATCACAAGAAAAGAACTATATAAAGTTCTTTTATCTATAAGGATATTCTCCCATTAATTGATTAACTATATAATTATTACTAATCATTGTATTATCTTCAGTCTTATTCATCTTCTTTTTATAATAATCATATAGTTCTTTAAATCTTGCAAAGTGAACAACTTCCCTTTGTCTTAACCAAAGTAATGGTCCAATAACATCTGGATCATCAGTTAAATTAATTAAATTTTCATATACTGCTCTAGCTTTTTGTTCTGCAGCCATATTTTCACTTAAGTCAGCAAGAACGTCTCCCGTAGTTGCAAAATAAGCAACCGTAAAAGGAACTCCATTGGCATCTGTAGGATATAATCCTTTACCATGTTCTGCATAATGACTTTCAAGTCCTGCTGCTTTAATTTCTTCTAAAGTAGCATCTTTCATTAATTGATAAATCATTGTTGAAATCATCTCAATATGGGCAAGTTCTTCAGTACCGATATCTGTAAGTAATGCTTTACCTCTATCATCAGGCATAGTATATCTTTGATTTAAATATCTAAGTGCTGCAGCAAGTTCTCCATTAGAACCACCATACTGCGTAACTAAAAACTTAGCCATTCTTAAATCTTTCTTTTTAATATTAATAGGATATTGTAATTTCTTTTGATAATTAAACATAACGATTTACCTCCCATGGAAATTTCTCAGTAGCCCATACAAATGGAGTTTGATTTAAACTATCACTATCAGTATTAATCACTCCATATTTTGCCTCATACATTTTTAATAAATTATTTTCTCTTTCCCTATAATCATTAAATAATTGAATCATACTTACATCATCTGGATGTAGGTCTAAATATAATTGAATATCATGTTTAGCAAAACAAATTCTTGCAAGTTCTAAGTACATTTTCTCCATATCATTATTTCCCACTAACTCTTTAGGTTTATAGTTTTTATATTGTTCATATAAATTACTAAACATATTTCCCTTATTAAATCCTTCTTCTGGTGAGTATAAAGAAGGCATATTCATATTACGCATAAAATCGTATTTATAACTATTAATCATATAATCTCCCTTCAAATTATTCTATTCTAAGGATAAATAAGTTCAATTATATAAGCCCAAATATAAAAAAACACTTGCTTTTTTATAAAATATATAATAAAATAAAGAAGTCAATTGAAATGGCGGCATTGGTGAAGTGGTTAACACGCTAGTTTGTGGCACTAGTATGCATGGGTTCGATTCCCATATACCGCCCCATATTGAAATTACTCAGAGCAATCTGAGTTTTTTTATTCAAAATAAACAAGAGTCTAACTGTTGTTTTAATAAAGAGAAAATGATGTCAAAATTTACTGAAGCAAACAAAAAAAGTGAAAAAACTGTTGTAGAATCATACGAAAAAGTTGAAGATGCAGTACATGGTACATATGACAAAATTAAAAATACTATAGTTGAAACTTATAAGAAAGGTTAATTAATCTTTCTTTTTTTTATAAGTTCTACTTATTTTCGAGTTAATTTAATTGAACTAAAAAATACTTTTCCTTATAATATACTTGTGAAAGGAATGATATAGATGAATGATTATGAATTCGGAAATTTATTATTACAACTAAGAACAAAATCTGGCTTAACTCAAAAAGAACTTGCAGACTTACTTCAAATCAGTGATAAGACTATTTCAAAATGGGAAACTGGAGTATCTAAACCAACAACAGATACATTAAAACAACTTGCAACAATATTTAATGTAGAAGTATCTACTCTACTTGATTCTTGCCCTAAGAAAAAGAAAAATATTGTTCATAAGATTGTAATTACTGGTGGGCCTTGTGCAGGAAAAACAACTGCTATGAGTTGGATACAGAATGCCTTTACTGAACGAGGATATCATGTAATATTTGTACCTGAATGTGCAACTGAATTAATAAAAGCAGGAATATCTGGTACAACTTGTAAAACAGTAATTGAATTTCAAAAAGCTTTAATGCAATTACAATTACAAAGAGAAGCAATCTATGAACAAGCTGCTCAAGGAATTAATGCAGATAAAGTATTACTAGTATGTGACCGTGGTATCATGGACAGTAAAGCCTATCTATCTGAATTAGAATTCTCTACTGTCTTAAATGCTATTAAGAAAAATGAAGTTGAATTAAGAGATAACTATGACGCAGTATTCCATCTTGTAACTGCCGCTAATGGTGCCGAAGAATTCTACACATTAGAAAACAATGCTGCAAGAACTGAAACAATTGAAGAAGCACGTGAAGTTGATAGAAGATTAATTGAATCATGGAATGGACATCCTCACTTTAGAGTAATCGATAATCAAACAGATTTTGAAAATAAAATTAAAAAATTAATTAAAGAAATATCTACTTTCTTAGGTGAACCTGAACCATACGAAATAGAAAGAAAATTCTTAGTAGAATATCCTGACCTAGCATGGTTAAATAAAACATGTAAAAAGCTTGAAATAATTCAAACTTACTTAAACTCTAAAGATGGTGAAGAAGTAAGATTAAGACAAAGAGGAAGTAATGGTCATTACATCTATACTCAAACTATTAAAAGATTTATAAGTGATATCAAAAGATTAGAAATAGAAAAAAGATTAAGTCAATCAGAATACTTAGACTTATTGATGGATGCCGATCCAACTAAAAGATCAATAAGAAAAACAAGATATTGCTTAGTATATAAAAACCAATATTTTGAAATTGACTTATATCCATTCTGGAATGACAAAGCTATAGTAGAAATTGAATTAAATGATGAAAATCAAGATATAGAACTTCCAAAACAATTAAAACTAATTAGAGAAGTTACTGATGATCCAAACTATAAAAATTCTTCCCTTGCAGATATAAAATAACAAAATAAAAAAGTGTTGAAATTCAACACTTTTTTTAATCTTCTAAATTCTTAAAAACATCATGTTTAACATCACTTTTAAATTCATCAATAATTGCTTGAACAATATCTTCTTTCATAGATTCAGAGAATCCATTAAAACTCTTATCCCCTACTACTAAATAAGGAACTCCTTTAGGACTATCTCCCATTGTCTTAGCAAATCTTCCCATTAAAGTTTGATTATCTGGATTACCCCAAACTTCAAATGCATATAATTCAAACATATCTTTATACTTAGGTTCTAAATCATTTAAAAATATTTTTAAGTTATGACAATGAACACATCCATCTCCCCAGAATAAATACATATTAAACTTTTCTCCTGTAGGATCTTCTATATCTTCTTCAGTATTATCTTCTACCTCTACTTCAACATATGGTTCTTCTTCTACATCATGCCATTCTCTTAACTTATCTAAATTTAAAACAACTAATCCAATAACACCTAATAATGTTAAAAGAGTAATTATTAATATACTTATAAATCTACCTTTGCTACTCATCTTATCACTCCTAAAGATAATTATAACAAATTAATTTATAGATATCTACATAATATTTTTAATCATCATATCTATGATATTCATTATATCTATTTTCTTTTAACTTATTAATATTTTCTTTATTAGTATAAACTTTAACTTTAAAATATCCATATTCCATAATTTTTCTATCATTAAAGTCATCAATAACTCTATTAATTATTTTTATACCATCAACATCATAATTATTAAACCAAATAGTATCATAACTTATAATACATTCAACACTATAAAAATCAGGATGAACAAATACTAATTTTAAATCATCATTACTGCTTTCAATAAATTCAACATTGTACATATGCTCAATATAATAATTATCACTCATCTTAATTGTTTCAGTAGTCTCAATATAATTCGGATTATTCTTTTCATTAATATATTCAAAATTTAAAATACCAAGGCAAGTTAATCCAACACCTACTCCAAATAATATTAACGAACTTGTAAATACAAACATCATTACTTTAGTTTTAGATTTAATACTTCTTAAGAAATTATAAATAAGATTAAGTATAACTAAATTAATAAATATACATCCAAGTAATAATAATAAAATACCAATAAATACTAATCCAGATTTTGCAATTGCAAATGATAATACAAATGCAACTACAAATCCAACTAAACTTGCACTAAATGAAATACCAAATAATAATACGAAGAATTTAACCATATATAAAATACCTTTTGCAAGTAATGAAATAAATCCATTCTTAGAATCTTTTGGATCTCTAATAATTATTTTTTCTTTTTTTCTTTCAAATACTTTTTTCTCTTCTTTTACTTCTTCTTTTATATCTTCTTTCTTTTCTTCAGTAACTTCTTCTTTTTCTTCAATTACAAAATAATCTAGATATCTAATTTTAAATATATGAAGCATAATACATAAACCAACTATAAATGCAAATAAACTATATAATCCAGAAAATATATTATATACATCATAATATATTTCATGAGGTATAAAAAATAATACACTATGTAAAAAGTTACTTCCTACCAAACCGATTATAGATAATAAACTAAATATAATTAATCCTATAATTGCTTGTTCTATTAAACATTTAACAATATCTTTAAATTTCATACTACTAAATAGATTAATTGTTTTAGTAATGAAATCTAAAAAATCTCCTACATACTTATCAATATTAATTCTACTTTGTTTACTTTCATTAATCTCTTTAACATCTTGATTTAATAATTCATCAATATTTAAATTAAACATTTTACATAATTGTAATACTTTATCCATTTCTGGATATGCTTCTCCATTTTCCCATTTAGAAACACTTTGTCTAGATACTCCTAATTTTTCAGCTAATTGTTCTTGTGATAAATTATTATCTTTTCTTATTCTTTTTAAATTTTCACTTAACATAATTTTCTCTCCTTTCTGTAAAAATCATATTAAATATCTTGGTTGCGAACCACCAATTTATAGTTGTTTTTTGACTAATTTCAGTTGCATTTATATCATAACACAAAAAAAGCACGATAAACGTGCTTTTATTATTCAACTGTCACACTCTTTGCAAGGTTCTTAGGTTTATCTATATCACAGCCTCTAAGTCTTGCAACTTCATATGCAATAAGTTGTAAACAAGGAACAACAAGTATTGGTTGAAAATAACTTGATAATTTAGGAACAACAACTTCTAAATCATAACCATCAATCTTTTCATTAGATACAACTATTGTCTTCGCTCCACGTGACTTAACCTCTTCTAAATTAGATAAAGTTTTATCTTTAATATCACTATCAGTAATAATTGCAAATACCGGTAAATCTTTATCTATTAATGAAATAGTTCCATGTTTTAATTCTCCTGCTTGATAAGCTTCACTATGGATATAAGATACTTCTTTTAATTTTAAACTTCCTTCTAAAGATATAGCATAATCAACTTTTCTACCGATGAAAAATACATGCTCATTATCTTTAATTTCTTTAGCAATCTTTAAGAAGTCATCTCTTCTATCTAATACTTCTTTAACAAGTCTTGGAAGTATTTTAATCTCATTAGAAATATTTTCTGTTTCATATCTTGAATAAGCTACTCTATAACTTAATAAAGCCATAATTGCAACTTGTAAAATATATGCTTTAGTAGTCGCAACAGCAATTTCTGGTCCTGCTTCAATAAATATTTGTCTATCAGATTCTCTTGCAATAGTAGAAGTCTTAACATTAACAATTGCTAATGTATCAACATCATATTGTTGTGCTTTTCTCATAGCAGCAATTGTATCAGCAGTTTCTCCAGATTGTGAAATTAAAATTACTAAAGTTTTTCTATCATAGAAAACTTTCTTATAACGATATTCACTAGCAATTTCACAAGTAACTCTAATACAAGAATTTTCTTCTAATAAAGTTTTACCAATCATACCTGCATACATTGCTGAACCACATGCAACAATATGTACTTCTTCATATTCAGTTAAATCTGGAAGACTATCAATATCATCTATATATGGTTTAAGTGTTTTTTCTAATACTACTGGTTCTTCCATAATTTCTTTTAACATATAATGTGGATAACCACACTTATCTTTTGAATCAGCTTCTAAATCAGTTATTAAAACTTCTTTTTTAACTTTCTTTCCTTTTTTTACTACTTTTATATCATCACTAATCTCAACTATTTCACCTTCTTCAAGTAAAATATACCTATTAGTATAACTAATAATAGCAGCTATATCACTCGCAATAAAAAATTCTTTATCTTCTCCGTATCCAATAATAAGTGGAGAATCTTTTCTAGTAGCATAAAGCTTATCACTATCAGTAAACATAATAGCAAAAGCATAAGATCCTACAATCTCCTTAGTAGCTTTTTCAATAGCCTTAATCGCGTCTCCATCATAATATTTGTTAATTAAAGCACACGCAACTTCTGTATCAGTTTCACTATTAAATACTACTCCTTCTTCTACTAACATTTTTCTAAGTTCATTAGCATTCTCAATAATACCATTATGAACTAAAACCGTATTACCAACCATATGAGGATGAGCATTATCTTCATTAACTTCTCCATGAGTTGCCCATCTAGTATGAGCAATTCCCATATGACTATCTAAAATTTTTGTCTTATTTATTTTCTCTTCTAAATTAAGAATCTTTCCTACACTCTTAATTATTTGTAATTTATCATTTTCTTTTAAAGCAATCCCTGCCGAATCATATCCTCTATATTCTAGACATTTTAACCCCTCAACTAAAATATCCTTTGGCTGCTTTTCTCCTCTATATCCGACAATTCCACACATTTTTTATTTTCCTCCATAACAAAAACAATATAGTGGCGGCATATCTTCTGTTATAATCTTGATTTTACTTTTTAAATATACCTTACGAATCACTTCTTCCGTAGTAGCACCCGCCGAATATTTCGAAAACTACTAACCTCGTCAACCCTAGGGGTCCTGGCGCTCGACTGAAATTACTCCTTCCTCAAATTTTCCAATCTAATACCATTATATACAAAAAAAAAGAATATGACAAACATATTCCTATTATTCGACAAATTCATCGTCAAGTCTTTCATAAACCATACTTTGATTTTCAAGTTCAATTTGTTCTGCAAACTTTCTATCAAACTCTGGCATTGACTTAGTAATTACATCCGGATAAATATTTTTACTACTTGTAATTGCTTTTCTAAAATCTCTAACTTCTACTTCTGTTCTATTATCAAATAAAGCATGTGAGAAAGCTTCTTGTACTATTGTTAATGATACATCTGGATATCTAGAACCTATTTCATAAATTCTTTTATATTCACTAGTAATATCTGTAATAAACTCCATCATTAATCTTTTAACATATGAAGTGTATTTCATTGTAGCACCTGTTCTTTTTTCAATCTTAGGAAGTGTTCCCATTAAAATCATAACATTTTCATCTCTAGTTGGTTCAGCAACATCAACTTTTTGGAAACGTCTAACAAACGCTTTATCTCTTAAGATATATCTTTCATACTCTTCTGTAGTAGTTGCACCTACAACTTTAATATCTCCACGATCAAGTGCCGGTTTAAACATATTTGCAAAGTCTAACGCTTCACCTTTAGTTCCCATTAAAGTATGAATTTCATCTATAAATAAAATCAAATTATGTTTATCTTTTAATTCATCTAGTAAAGTTTGTACTTTAGCTTCACCAGTAACAGGATCTTCTCCCAGTAAAGCAGAAGTATTAACTCTAATAACTTGATAATTCTTTAATTTATCAGGTACTGTACCCTTCTTAATATGATAAGCAAGACCTTCAACTATAGCAGTTTTACCAACACCAGGTTTACCAACTAATACACAACTTTTATCAGGTGTTAATAAAATTAAAATCATATTTTTAATTTGTTCATCTCTACCTATAGCTGGATTTGTAATATATTCTTTATCTAAAAAATTTTCTCCATAATTTTCTAAAATACTAATTCTTTTTTTTCTTAAGTCAAACTCTTCGTTCATCGTCTCACTCCTTAACTACAAAAATTATAACACATTTTCAATCTCTTTTATATATAAAATATCTTCAACCGCTTTATCCATATTAAATATTCCATTCCCAACAGGATAATATACAGGATAACACTTAAATTTCTTCTTTAACATAAAACTCTTCTTACGTACTTGAGATACAGAAATATTTTTTCCAAGTACAATTGAAGATACTTGATTACCAAATAATATAATTACTTTTGGATTAACAATTTCCATTTCTTTATAAAATAACTTTAAATATTTTTTATAAACAGAATCATCTAAATATCTAGCATCAATCTGAGTACATTTAGCTAAATTAGTAACATAGATTTTTCTATTTTCAATCATTTTATAAACACTCTCTGCAAATTCAGGAGTCCAGTCTTTTCCTTTCATACCTTTAATCTTTGAAAGCATTTCTTCATCAATAAAACCAATTTTTTGAAAAAAACCCCATACATTCTTAGTACCAACCCAAGGCGACTTAATACCAGTCCATTCTTTACTAGCAGTAATATTTCTAGCAGTAGGATTCATAAATACAAAACAAATATCTGGATTCTTTTTACATCCACCAAAAGTAATTGAATCTAAAGAAGGATCTCCATATTTCTTTTGTAATTTATTATATTCAACCACTAATTCATCTAGCATAATATCACTCCTAAAAACATTATAATTATAACAATCTAAAAACAAAAAGACAACATCGTTGTCTAATCTATCTCTATAGGATTTACGTGTATAACTGTTAAAAATACTTCTTCTATTTCTTTATCAATTTCTTTTTCTAAATCATTCGCAATCTTATGACTATCAAAAGTACTCATATTACCATCTACAAAGATAGTAAAAGATATTTGATATTGATATCCTACAGGAGTTGAATTAAAATGTGTAACATTTTTAATCTCTTTATGTCTTGAAATAATCTCATAAACTTTTTGTTTAGTATCATCACTAATACATTTATCCATTAATACATCATAACTCTTTTTAAATATCTCATATGCACTTATAAATATCCAAATACCAATAAGTATACCAACTACACCATCTACAAAATAAATTCCATTTAAACTAAACACACAAGCTACTAAGTTTAATGATGTAAGATAACAATCATTTCTATGATCTTTACTATTCGCATCTAATAATAAATTATTATGTTTTTTATATAATCTTCTAGTATAAAAATATAAAATACTTTTAATAAAAATAGTAATTAAACAAACAAAAATTAATCCCCAAGAAAACATATATTTTTCTGGATGAAAGAAAGATTTAATTGATCCTGAAATAATACTATAAGTCATCATAAACATAATAATACTTATAAACATTGAATAAATATATTCTGCTTTCCCATGACCTAAATTATGATCATCATCACATCCTTTACTTGCAATCTTATTTCCTATAAAAGTCATTACTGAAGCAAAGATATCTCCTGCACTATTTAATGCATCTCCAATCATTGCTTGACTATTAGTAACAACACCTATTAATAACTTAATTATTAGTAAAAAGATATTCCCAATAACACCAAAAATACTCGCTCTCTTAATACTATTAAATTTATCCATTTTATCCCTCATTTTCCATACTTATTAAGTATATAATTTACTATACAAAAACTCAAGTAAAAAAAAGAAGAAATTTTCTTCTTTTTACACTACAATCTCGACTTAAGAATTAAACTATAAGCACAGAATGGAAAAGCTAATTGATAATGTAATAAATCATACATTTTAATTAAATATAATATCTTATCTTCTATATTATGACTACTATTATAAAATTCCTTTAAATCATCTAATCTATCTATTTGTAAACTATTCATATTATCATATTTATAAACATCTTTAATCATACTTAAATATGCTTCATTAGCTTTATTCTCTAGAGTTAATCCTTTAACAAAATTACCATCTTCCAACTCTTTTAATTCATCCATATCATCTACTTCATTATCAATAATTAAACTAACTAAATCATCAATAATTCTAGCATTCTCGTTATTAGTAAATCTTCTAAGTGCTTCAGCAAGTTCTTTCATTACATACTCCCCCTAAGCATACTATCTTCTACTCTAGGAATAAAAACTTCATCTTCTAACAATTCCTTATTAACATCTCCACTTAATCTACTACTAATAACACTTCTTAATACACTTGTATTATATTCTTCTGGTAAAGAAACAACTCCATCTTTAATATCTTGAACAGCACTTTTCATTTTAACGTCAATTCCTAATAATAATTGCATACTAATTACTCTAGCAGCTGCTTCTAAATCTTTACCTTCATCTATATCTTCTCTTGTTTTACCAATTTGTCCCTTTACATAATCATAAACTTCTTTTTCATCAAAAACATGATCAATCATATGAATTCTAATACCAGTTAAATCGTATAATACTCTATTTCTATTATCCAAAACTTCACCATTAATTGTATAATAAGAAACTTCATCATTAAAACTATCCATTATATCCCCTGCCTCTACTATAATATTTACTTCATTATATCAAACAACAATAAAAAAAGACAACAAAGTTGTCTATAAATCTTTATCATCTAATATTTGAGATAAAACTATTTTTAAATTACCATTACGAATTCTTAAATCATCAATAAACTTCTTTTCATTCGCTCTAGGTTTTAAAGTAACTCTATAAGTAAGTTCAAATAAACTTCCCATATTAGTAGTTTTAACTTTATCTAAATCTACTTTCTTAGTATATTTTTTGAATATATCATTAAATACATCAGTATAATCTAAATTCTCAGGCATAATAATTTTTAATTGTTTAACTTCCCCATTAAATTCAAATAAATTAATTTTACTTAAAACAATAATTAAGAAACATCCAATTAATGTAATAATTCCTGCAAAGAATACATGTCCCATTCCACATGCAAGACCAATAGTCATTGCAAAGAATACACACAATATTTCTTTTGAAGTTCCCGGTATACTTCTAAATTTAACTAAACTAAATGCTCCAAGTATTGCAACAGAAGTACCTAAGTTACCATTAACCATTATAATTACTGCTTCAACTAATAAAGGTAACATTGTTAATGTAATTAAAAAATTCTTACTATATTTACCAGTTGATCTATAAGTAAATGCAACTATTAATCCTAATACAACTGAACATACTATACATATCATTATAGATGTTAATTCAATTGAACTACTTGTTCCATTTAAAATACTATTTAACATTTTCTACCTCCAACTTTTTACAATAAATATTTCCAATCTTAGAAAATGAAATTGGATAAATTTTAAGTTCTGATAAAGCTTCTACTAACCACCAAGGCATTGCCCCTAATGTTTTAATCTCCATAATATACATATCTTCATCAAAATACTTTTCACCATGATCTCCTAATTCTAATCTTAAATCATCTTCTCTACTTCTTAAATTAGAATCAAATGTAATACGAAGATTTTCATCATCTTTACCTTTATAACTTAATCTATCATAACCAACAAACATCATTGGTTGTAACTTATAAAAATCAAAAATATAATGTAATTCTCTAAAAATCTGACTATCTTTATATTTTCTTTTTTCTATAAAATCATAAAATTCTTTTAAAGTAAGTTTTACTCTTCTTTTTCCAACTACTCCTTTAAATTTTCTTTTTACTTCTAAAAAGACAATATCTTTATCCTTCTTAGGAATAGCATAACTTCTTACTCTAACTTTTTCTTTAAATATAGGTTTATCAATTGAATTAATAATTAATTCATTATCACAACTATCATAATATATATTAGAAATATTACTTTTAAAATAAGTATCTTCTGTAATAAAAAACCAAATTCTATCCATCAATGATTCATAATCATCTCTAGTTAATAAATACTTTTTCTCTACTCTTCTAAAAATATCATTAGCCATATCTACTCCTATATAATTCAACTGACAGCATTTATTATAACATAAGTACTTAAAAAAACCTAATGAAATATTATTTTTCAACAAAAAAAGTACTACTAAGAGTACTTTTTAAACACATATATTCCATCAGAAAAATCATAATTATTATCAGTATAATTTATAACAACATTTTCCCAAAAACGACATGCTTCATTACTATTTTCTATAGGTTCAACTTCCCAATTACCAGGATACATATCAAATACTAAAAAAGCTACTTTTTTACCAATATGATTTCTTCTATATTCAGGAAGTACTAAAAATTCTGCAACACTATGTCCACTATCACATTTCTTCATAAATTGATTTATCATTACAAAACCAACTATCTTATCATCATCCCTAATAAAAAACGCCTCTCGATCAGAATCACTAAAATAATTATCAAACCACTTATAAGGAAATAATCCATCTCTTCCAATTTTATTAGTATTATATAAACTACCATCATATAAAGCAAACTGTAATAATCTAAATAATAATTCTTTTTCTTCTAATAAAACTTTATCTAATTTAATCATTTTATTTCTCCATATCAATCATAATTTCTTTTATCATATGACCAATATTTCCCTCTCCAGCAAATTTTTTCATATCAAAGAAATTCTCATCTAAACTTATCCATTCTAATTTATTAACTTCTTCTACTAAAGTAACATCATGTTTTAATACTCCATAATAAACTTCTATTTCCATATCCCACTTTATATAAGTAAAATCCATAAAATGTTCAATATAAATATCTTTCTTACTAATAGCAGTTTCTTCTTCTAATTCACGATATGCTTCTTCTAAAGAATTATCATCTTCTATTTTTCCACCAACTAAGTTATAAAGTCCTTTGTAAGGTTCTTTTGCTCTCTTACACATTAGTACATTTTTTAATTCTTTATCAAATACTACAATCACATTCATTCTTTTCATATTAAATCACCTACTAATACTATATCATAAAATAAAAAACCGAGAAACTCGGTTTTATTCTACTGATTTTAGTGATTCAATCATATCAATTTTCTTAATTTTTAAATATGTAACTACTTGCATAATTAATGCAAAAATAAATGTTAAAACTAAAGCATAAATATAACTTTCAATCTTAATCATTTTTAAAAAAACTAAAGTATCAACCTCTAAATAACTCATTACAATATTATGTAATGGAGGTGTAATTAACATTCCTAAAATTATACCAAAACATACTGTAATCATAGTCTCTCTATAAATATATGAATTAGATTCTTTATCTGTAAATCCTAATACTTTTAATGTTGCAATTTCTCTAGTTCTTTCACTAATATTTATACTAGTTAAATTATATAAAACAGTAATTGCTAACATACAAGAAATAATTACCAATACAACAACAACTTCATCTAATCCTTCAACCATTTCATTAGCACTCTTTAACATATCTTTAGAAAAACTAACACTAACAACTTTTCCAGTATTAAGAAGTTTTCTAGCAATTTCATCACTAGATGCAACATTCTTAGAAACAACTACATTATATGAAACATCTTCTCCAAATATTTCTAAATATTTATCCCTTGTCATATAAATATAATTTGATACATAATTTTCAATAATTCCACCAACTCTAATTCTAAACTTCTCTTTATCAGAACTTTCAATAGTAAGAATATCTCCAACTTCAACATCAAATCTTTCTGCAATTTTTGGTGTAATTATAATACCATCTTCAAATGTTAATTTAGATCCATTTTTATTATCATTTAATAAAAAGTATTTATAAAATAATTCTTCATTTTCTGGAACTACTACATATAAATCTAAATTATCTTCATCATTAACAGCTTTATAACTAGATTGACTAAGCAATAATTCATCTTCAACTAATCCAGAAAAATCATATTTTAAAGAACTAAAATCATCTACACTTTTATTTAAAACAATTAAATTATCATATTTAACAATATCATTATATTGTTTAGTTCCAACCATTCTAATACTATCTCTAAGTGCAAAACCTAATAAGATTAAAAAGCAACATCCAGCACTACCAATTAAAGTAATTAAAACTCTACTTTTATATCTAGATATATTTCTCATTGTAATTTTCATTGAAAAAGATAATCTACTCCATATAAAATGTATTCTTTCTAATAAAATAATTTTTCCACTCTTAGGAGCAATAGGTCTAAGTAAATAAGCAGGTCTATCTTTTAATTCTTTTCTACACGCAGAAATTGTAACACATATCATTAATAAACAAGATACAACTACTGATACTAATAATAATCCAAAATCAAAATAATATTTTATATCAGGAAAAAATATTGGAAAACAATTATATACAATTTGAGGTAATAATAATGTACCTATAAAATATCCAAGTATTGATCCACTTAAAGTAGCAGAAATAACATAAAGTAAATATGTAAAAATAACACTCTTATTACTAAATCCAAGAGAAAGTAATGTTCCCATCTCTCCACGTTCTTCAGTAATCATTCTCTTCATTGTATTTGAAGTCATTAAAGCAACAATAATTATAAAAAATATCGGAATAATATTTGCTATAGTAGTAACTTGATCATATTGAGAACCAAGTATTAAATATGAAGCAATTGCTTCTCCTCTATTCATAACATACCAAGTATTATTACTTAAACTTTCTTTAGTAATCATTCCAAAACTACTAGCAACAATATTATTAATTCTATCATTAATTCTTTCTTCACCAACAAGTTTTATATCTTCAATAACATCTTCTACATCTTCATAATAATCTTCATTATAAGGAATATCATCATCTGTATTAATACTAACAAAAGCCTCAGTATAATAATCAAATAAGAAATTATCTTTATCTACATAAATAAATGAATAAAGTTTACCATTACCAATATCACTAATACCATATTCATTTCCAGTATACATTGGAGAATATATAGTTCCAACTACTTTGTATTCAGAAATACTTAAATCATCACTATAACCTTCTTTAATAGTAATAATATCTCCTACATCATAATAATTATCATCTGCTAAACATTCATCACTATTTTTAGGCATTTTACCATCTAATAATAAAGGCCTATTAATTTCTTCTTCTATTGCATGAACTCTAACTACATTATCATCAACTAAAGTATCAACAGAATAACTTCCCACAACAACAGATACATCATCTACTTTACTAATTTCTAAAATATCTTCATCATTTAATCCTAAAGTACTAAGAACTTTAATATCCATTGTATTTTTATCATTATAAAATTCTGTTTGAACTCTCTTAATATTAGGAATACTTTCAATAATCCCAGTATAAAAGCCAACACCAATAAAAATAATTAATACAAGTGATAAATATCTACCAAATGACTTCTTTATCTTTTTTAAAGAATTCTTTATTAGCATTTTATCACCACTCAATCTCACTTACTTTTTTAGGTCTTTTATTAATCTTAATATTATCAACTGTACCATTCTTTATAGTAATAACTTTATCAGCAACTTCACTAATTGAACTATTATGAGTAATAACTACAGTAGTCATTCCCATATTTTTACAATTCTTAA
Source organism: Bacilli bacterium (assembly GCA_016293205.1). Lineage (GTDB taxonomy): Bacteria > Bacillota_I > Bacilli_A > RF39 > UBA660 > JAEDES01. The sequence continues at coordinate 2,493 of JAEDES010000017.1, read as the reverse complement.
TTAATAAATCAAATATCTTTTTACCAGTTTCACTATCAAGGGCTCCTGTAGGTTCATCACATAATAATAACTTAGGATTTTTAGCTATCGCACGTGCAATAGCAACTCTTTGCTGTTCTCCTCCAGAAAGTTGTGAAGGAAAGTTCTTCATTCTATGATCAAGTCCTACTAATTTTAAAATAACTTTTGGTTCTAAAGCATCTTTACATAACTGACATGCTAACTCAATATTTTCAATAGTAGTAAGATTAGCAATTAAATTATAAAATTGAAAAACAAATCCAATATCATGTCTTCTATATTCAACTAATTCTTTATTACTGAATTTATCTACTCTTTTACCATCTACAATAATCTTACCTTTACTAGGAATATCCATCCCTCCTAGCATATTTAAAATAGTTGTTTTACCTGCTCCACTTTGTCCAAGTATAACTACAAATTCTCCCTCTTCTATTTCAAAAGAACAATTATTAACAGCTAATACATTAACCTCTCCAGTATATTCTTTTCTAACATCTTTAAACTCTATGAATGCCATAACTACCTCCTACTTTTAATAATTCCAATCACTACAAATACTAATGCAATTAATAAACTTATAATATAAATTAAATCAGGCAATTTATAAATAACACGATCAATCAAAGTAATAATTACATATAAAATAATTCCAATAGAACCCATATAATTAAATTTTTTATTCATAAAATCACCTATTAATAATATATCATATTTTTTATTTTAATTTCTTTATTTCTTCTTTTTCTAAATCTTTTATAGACCTTTTAGGAGTAGGTAAATCCTCAGGCATTGTATTACCTAATCTTTTAATAGTGTCTCTAACTTCCTTACCAACTCTAAAATGAGTATCACTCGCTAACTTTTCACTTTTTTCTTTTTGACGATTTAATAACTCTTCTGTTTGAACAATTCTGAATTCATTTGCAACAAGTTCTGCACTCCCCATATAATCAAGTATCTCTTCTCTATATCGAAGTCCTTTTCTCTTTGCAATATCATCAGCAGTTTCACCATTATATAAACCTCTATATCCAGCATTAGTAAACTTATCAAAATTTTTAACACCTTTAGTAACTGCAACCTTATACAATGCTTTATTACCATCTCTTGTTCGTTGTCTTCTATAAAGTCTTTTTTCATCTTCACTTAATTTAGAATATTCTTCCTCAGTAAGTTCCATCTTTCTAGTTTGAATTGCAAAATAAGTTTGTCCTAAAGCAACAGTTTCAAACTTAGGATTTGCATTTTGAACAATCAAATAACAAGCATATCTACTTAATTTATAATCAATAATATTCTTTGATGTTGCACCAGCTTTTACGATTTTGGAGTAAACTCCAAAATGGCAATTAACATCATTATTACTTTGTAAACATGCAATTTGTGCTTTCTCTATAACATTAAAAAACCAACGCCACTCTTTATACCCTAATAACCCTTGAAGTTCTCTTGCCTCCCAATATTCATTTCCAAATTCATCAGTATGTTTAATATCCTCAAACATTCTAACACTATACTTTTCAATCTCCATATAAACCCTCCTAATTAATAATGATTCATATCATAACACCGAACATTTGTTTTATCAATCGAACAAACGAAAAAAATTAAATTTTATTACAAAAAAAAGAACAGGTTATTCACCCATTCTTTCACTTTTTCTCTTTTTAACATATTGATTTAATGAATCATCTAATTCAACCACACCATAGTCATGAACACATTGAACAAATTGACCACTTAAATCATAATATGTTTCCCATTCACCTGGTTGACAAGCTACCTTCATAGAAATATCAGCGTTTATTCTCTTACCAACCACATCATTTATTGCCCTTTTAGATAATGATGAAATAGGTTTTTGTTGATCAACTACAACAGAGAAATAAGATTTATTATTTAATAGTTTCTTATAATAATGCATAAAAGAATCTAATTCCATAAATTTAATTGGTAATCCTTCAAGACTCGGAAACACTCCTGTTTCTAAATAAGTTTTATAACCGTCTCTATAAAAATCTCTTGTTTGATATAAAACTCTAACTAAAGAATCTAAATCATCAATTGATTGTCCATTATCTACGAATAATCGATTCATTCTACTTAAGAACTCATCACTACGAGCATTAATATCCAAAGATAATGCCTCATCTAATAACTTACCACAAACAGCAAAATTAAAATTTTCTCTTGCAATTGCAAACTTTCTATAACTATCTAATTGGTCTACACTTTCTTCACCACTTAAATAATCATCACCCAAATAGATTGAACCTGGCTCATTAACATCACAAACTATTGGGTTATCATTAACAATACTCCTAAGTATTTCTTCTCTTCTTTTACCATTTTCTCCATATATAAATTGATGTCTACTTTGACCTATTATTTCGTCACTAAAATTTCTCATTATTTCACGTATAATCAATCTTAAGGGAAATACATCTCTTTTGATTGATCCCTTTCATT
>JAEDES010000041.1 GCA_016293205.1 Bacilli bacterium | reverse complement strand
GCAGCAACTACTGGAGTAGCTTCAACAACTGGTGCAGCAGCAACTTCTGTAACTGGAGCAACTACTGGTGCAGCTTCAACAACTGGTGTTGCTTCTACTACTGGAGCAGCCATAGCAGCTTGTAAAGGATCTACAACAGCTGGAATACTACTTTCTACTACTGCAGGTGCAGCTTCAACTACTGGTGCTGCAGCTACTGGAGCAGCCGGTGCAGCAGCTACTGGTGCAGCTTCTGCTACAACTGGAGTATCCATTGTTGCAACAGGTACTGGAGCTTCTTCTGCTGTTTCTTCTCCTTTTTTCTTTTTCTTTTCTTTCTTAGGTTTTTCTTCAGTATCACCTTTTTTACTTTTAACCGATGTAAAAATTAATATTATGATAGCAATTAATAATAATAAAACACCACCACAAATCAACATTCCTGGGATAGTTAACACCCATTCTATAAATTTATCCATAATATACGCTCCCTTTATTCTAATATAATCTAATATTATGATAACAAAAAAATGTTGCGAATGCAAACATTTTATTTAAATAAAAATTTTAATTAATTTTTTATATCGTAAACTTTGTCCAATGACCTTCATTTTTAGGTAATAATTTAAATTCCATCTTTTCCTTAGTAACTGGATGAATAAAAGATAAATAATATGCAAATAAAGCAATTTGAGTCTTATCCTCTACTCCATATCTTTGATCACCTAATAAATAATGACCACGACTAGCAAACTGAACACGTATTTGATGATGTCTACCAGTTTTTAAAGAAATATCAACTAAACTACAATTATCTTTTTTATTATAATCAACTACATCAAATGATAAAATAGACTCTTTTCCTTTAGAAGAAACAATAGTATTACCATTATCTAATCTTTCTAAATTATCTACATAAGTAGAAGATTCAACTTTACCAAATACAATAGCATAATATTTCTTAATAAAACTTTTACTGCGTACTTGTTCTGACAATCTACTAGCAGCTTTACTAGTACGAGCAAAAACCATCACTCCACCAACAGGTCTATCTAATCTATGAACTAATCCTATATATACATTTCCTGGTTTATTATATTTAACTTTTACATAATCTTTAACCATATCAAGTAAAGAAATATCTCCACTATCATCACCTTGACTAAGTACATTAGCTTCTTTTTCTACTACAATAATATGATTATCTTCATATAAAACATTTAATTTATTCATTACTTTCCCATCTTCCATAAATACCACATGGTAATACTAAATCATTTTCTTTAATTGGAAGTCCAACTTCTCCACAAGTAATCTTACCAGAATATTTTTTATCAATAGTAAGTTTTAATATATTTTCAAGTACATGACTACTCAATCCTGTAGTATAAGAATTAATTAAGAAGAATAATGGTTCATCACTAAGTATTTCCATACAAAGTTCTATTAAATAATTAAGATTCTTTTCAATATCCCAAACTTCTCCATTAGCTCCTCTACCATAACTAGGAGGATCCATAATAATAGCATCATATTTATTACCACGTCTAATTTCTCTTTTAACTAGTTTTACACAGTCATCTACTAAAAATCTTACCTTAGTTTCATCAACTTTAGATGATTTAACATTTTCCTTACACCAATCAATCATCCCTCTAGAAGAATCAACATGTGTAACATGAGCACCTGCTTTTAAACAAGCAACAGTTGCTCCTCCAGTATAAGCAAATAAATTTAAAACACGAATTTCTCTTCCAGCATTCTTAATCTTCTCACTCATAATATCCCAATTAACTGCTTGTTCAGGGAATAATCCAGTATGTTTAAATCCCATTTGTTTAATATTAAATGTTAAATCTTTATAATTAACAAGCCAAGATCCAGGAGTACTTCTAAGATTTTCCCAATGACCTCCTCCTTTATTACTGCGATAATAAACAGCATTAATCATTGAATGATATTTTTCTAATAAGTCTCCATTATCCCAAACAATTTGTGGATCCGGTCTAAGTAAATACACATCTTTCCATCTTTCTAATTTTTGTCCACGAGATGCATCTATAATTTCATAATCTTTCCATTCATTTGCAATTAACATAAAATCACCTCAAAATTCCTACATATTATAACACAAAGAAAGAATAGATAAAAGTATTTTCTATTCTTCGTCATCTTCTTTTACTTTTCCACCAACTCTAAATACTTTTAAATAATCAGTAATTAGTGTAGAACCATTATAAGCCATTATACGATCATAATATTTTGTTAAAGTAGCATCTTCAGAAAATTCATATTCACATTCAACATCCACATATTCTTTGCAATCTTTTCTATTTAATGCTTCATTTCTAAATATCTTATCTTCAGTTCTTACAAATGTTGCTTCTGATTGATCACCAGCGTAATTAAAATCAACAATTTTACTTCCTAAGTTTTCAGAAGTATAAACAGTTGTAACACTTACATCAGAAACTCCATAGCGATCTTTTTTAATAACATAGTTATATACAGTACCATTATTTTTTAATACATAATATGATGAATTACCAACACTTTGTACTTTAACAACATCCAATTGTCCTAAAAAATGTGCATAAGTTGAATAATTACCATCATCAGTAGAAACAGCAGTATATGGATCAATACCATTAGTACCTTTAAAATAATAAATTTTATTATCTTTAGCTCTAAACGCATTTTCTCCAAAAATAGCCTCAACTGTTAATTCAGTATCTGCTCTCTTGCAATGTTTTTCGTTAGAAAATTTTTGTCCAAAAGAAATTTCATGAATAACACCATTAGTAGTAACAACATAATTTGAACCTAAATATTTAATTTTTTCAAACTCTTTATCTTGTTTCGGACTTAAAGCCTCACAATTAAAAGGTTCATCATCCATAGTAAAACCTGAATGTCTTAAATCCCTATTCATTTCACTATTACCACAGCCTGTACAAATAAACATCATAAATATAAATAAAAACAATAATTTAAATTTCTTCATAACTTACCAACCATCCTATAATAAGAATATAACATATTTTATAATTATTTCATACTTTTAATTTTTCTTTTTACAAGCAATACCAAATCCATATCAGCATTAATTTTATTAAGTACCAATAAACTATCTTGTAACTTAACTAAAACAGATACCTCATCTTTAACTTTTTCACTTTCTAAAACATAATCAAAATCATCAATAGGATTAATTTCAATAAAATCTCTAATATAATTTTCTATATCTTTTAATACAAATTCTTTCAAAGGATATTCATCCATATAAGTAATACCAAAATATCCTCCTACTAAATAACGAAATTGATCTTTTAAATCCATATTATCACCTACAAAAATTATATAATAATAACGTCAAAAAAAATAGAATTTTGTATTTTTAAAACTTTTTTTGTAAAAATACTTGACAACTTCTAAAAAAGACATTATATTAATAATGTAATCTCGGTAGCGCAATGAACTACCTATAGTAATTAATCGATTAACATTATTAAGATAGTCATTAGAAATGGCAATTACCTTAATAATAAGAAAATAGTTGATAGTTACAAACTTTATAAGTTCATTAAAGTGATCACGGGGACCTGATAAAGGGTCGTAAGTAATAGCTTATCATGACCGAGATGCTGTAACAGAAGATGAGAAAGAAAACTCAAATGATAAGTTAGCTGTTAATGTAGTACTGATAATATTACAGGAAGGCTATTTAAAACTCGGATTGAATAATTAATCTACCAATTATGCTGAATTGGATGTTTCTCATTAACTCAGAAAAGTTAATGTTCCATTATAGGTGTAATTATTATAGTTATTCAGTTCTTTACGAAGGGATATTATAAAAGTAGTCCACAGGGAAAACTTAAAGTAATATCCTTTTTTAGTCGCCTTTTTCAAGGACAATATCACCTTAGACTAACAACTAGATTTTAAAAACAAAGAAACTTATAAAAAAATAAAAAGAGAATGTTGAAACCGTTCTCTTTTTACATGTATAAATTAATCATCTTTTTAACTAGGAACAACAGAACGTGAAGGATCAGCACCACAACTTTCATTAGATTAAGATTCACAAGTTTTATCAGATTGTATAAATCTTATTTCATGTTTTAAATTTGAAATTGTTACACTGCTACCCATCACACTTATCATAGAACTGTCTAATAAAATTACAAGTTTTAAACATTTAAAAAATATTACCAAAATAGCAAAGATTACTATCAGTATTAATAATATTACCATTAATATTCCATTATTATTGACTTTAAAATATAAAGTTCTAAATCACCTAGTTTGAAAAAAGACAATAAAAAAAGATAATTAGAATGACGCTAATTATCTCAAAAAGAACTTTTCATTCTTTTGTCGATACCCCGAAGCCTGATAAACTCCAAAGCATCCTGGTTTTCATGGGAGTTAAGATAAAGTCATTAATTTCATCCTAACCACTTACCATTATAAGTTTTCCTTCTTAAACTGTAAACCTAGCATATGGGCGATAAGATTCTATATACAATTAAGACTTTGTACCCTTAAAGTATATACACCATATACTAACAATATCATTATAACATACTTTAGAAAGTTGTCAACAACTTTTCAAAAATTTTTTTAAATAAATTTAAAAAGTAGCCGAAGCTACTCTTTATCACTATCATTATTATTCATTTCTTTAAGACCTTCTTTAATTCCCTTAGAAATTTCTTTAGCCATTTCTCCATAAGCAGGTGCCATATTTTTCATCATACGACTTCCAACTTTAGAAAGTGTTGGTTCCATTTTTTCCATACCTTCTTGAGCAACAGGCATAACTTGTTGCATTGAGAAAGCCATCATTTCACGTCTTTTAGTTGTAATATAAGTTGTAAAAGAAATTATAAGTGAAGCAAAAATAATAAAACCACCAAACATAAAAAATGGAATAGAATCGAATGATTCAAATTCTTTATTAAAATCATCACTTATTTCATCTAATTCTTCCTTTAAAGAACAATATTTTTTTGTAACTTTACTATCTTTATATTCATCCATATGACAACGATCAAAACTAGGATCTAATACATTATAAATAATTTTATACTCATAAGCATCTCCATCAGTATAATTAGCTGAATAATCATATTTTACACCTTTATCAGCAAGTTCTTTTCGTCTAGCTTCTAATTTAGCTTTTTCATCTTCTATTTGTTTTTCTACCTTTGCAATATTTTCAGACGAATAACGTTTACTTATTTCGATATTTCTCATTACTCCAATAGCAACTAATACTCCACCAACTAATAAACCACAGCAAAGAACAGTTAAAGAAATAAATGATATTTTTCTTTTTCCCCTATTATAATTTTCTTCAGTAAGAAATTCTTTATTCAATACAATTCAACTCCTTTATCTAAAATATATCACATCTAAAAAATAAAATACATATTTATTGACTTATTTTTAATATAATAAAAAAATAGCCATATAAATTTTATGACTACTAAATAACTTTAACTAATTTTTATACTACCTACTCCACCGTCTATAAAAATGCGTTTACTACCATTACCATAAACTCCATTATCAACTTCTTCATTATTAACATAAATAGAACCAATTCCTTTTTCAATAGAAAATTTATAATCATTAACACCATCAAGAAGTTTAATTTTAACATTACCTATTCCAGTTTCAACATTAGTGTATCCCATAAAAATACCTTCTATATCAGCATCTCCAACACCAATACCTAAGTTCAAATTATTAAAATCACAATCACTAATTTTAACTTTTCCAACTCCTCCTTCAATATCAGTTTCCCTAGATACATTAACTCCAGCAACATTAACTTTTCCAGCACCTAATTCTAAATCTAATTCGTTAGTATTAATATTATTAATACTAACTTTTCCAGCACCAGTTTTAATAGATACATCTGAAAAATTATATTTTTTAGGAACAGTAACAATAACTTTATTAGCATTATTATTAATTTTACGATTTTTTTCTTCAATAATTAAAATACCATCTTTTTCTTTAACATTAACAAATTTTTTATTAGACTCTATTTTAAAATTTTTTCCATCAACAATAACTAATTCAGATAATGCAAGTTCAATTTCTAACGATTTATAATTATCATCTGATAACTCAATATTTTCTAAATCAATATCTTTTTTATTATCAGTGAACAAATTACCAATCATTCCAAAGCCATCAAATATTAAAGAAAAAATCCCAACAATTAACGATACAGCTAAACAAATAGAAAAATATTTAATTATACGTTGAGCTTGACTCATTTAATTTCAACTCCTCCAAATAAACATACTGCATTAATATAAACAATATTTTTAGAATCAGAACTTTCATTCTTTCTTTCATCTGATACTCCGCCAAATATTGAAGTTGATTTTACTTTTAATTTAACATCTTTAGGTAAAATAATGTCAATACCTCCAAAAATTGCTGTACAATTAATTACTTGTTCTCCTTTAATAATTGCCTTACTTAAATCATAGTCAATTCCACCAAATATAGCATTTAGAGTACTACCTTTAAATTCTTCATTATCAGCATTTAATTTTTGAG
>JAEDES010000016.1 GCA_016293205.1 Bacilli bacterium | reverse complement strand
TAAATGAATGGATATAAAACTTCAGTTAATTCTGTTTTTAATGTTGCAAAATTTGTTTTTGGATCTTGTAATGAAGTTTTAATTGTAGTTTCTGCTTTTGTTTCAATCTTATGAATTAGTTCTTCATTTTCATTTACTAGAATAAATCCTCTAGTAGTTATATTTGGTTTGATTAATAGTTCTCTTTTTTTCATATCTACATTAGCGATTACTACTAAGATTCCATCATTTGCCATTATTTGTCTATCTTTAATTACAGCGCTTCCAATTTCTCCGATTCTGTTACCATCAACATAAATGTCTGCTCCCGGCATGCTATCACCTTTAGTAATAACGTGATCTTTCATAACTAGAGTATCACCATTTTTTAAGATGAATGTATTTTCTTTAGGAATTCCACAGTTAATTCCAATATCTGCTTGTTTTTTAAGCATTCTATAATCACCATGGAATGGCATTAAATATTTTGGTTTTGTTAAACGAATCATTAATTTAACTTCTTCTTCATTTGCATGTCCTGATGTATGTAAATCAGATAATGAAGTGTTTGTATAAACTTTTACACCTTTTAGATATAATTTGTTTACTGTTTTAGAAATACTTAGTGCGTTTCCAGGAATTGCACTTGATGAGAAGATTACAACATCATCTGGTCTTAATTTAATTTGTTTGTGAGTACCATTTGATATTCTAGATAGGGCAGCTAAAGGTTCACCTTGGCTTCCTGTACATAGAATAGTAACTTCTCCTGGTTTTAAATTATTTGCTTCTTCAGGAGTAATTAATAGTTCTTTATGATCAATATATCCTCCATTGATAGAGATATTTATATTGTTTTCCATACTTCTTCCGAAGATACATATTTTTCTATTATGTTTATAACATGTTTCAAAGATATGTTTAACTCTATAGATGTTAGAAGCGAATGTTGCGATAATAATACGATTGTTTTTACATTTATCAAACATTTCTCCTAAAGTTTCATCTACTACAGATTCACTATTTGAGAATCCTTCATTTAAAGCATTTGTTGAATCTCCAATTAAAAGGTCAACACCTTTTTCTCCAAGAGATGCCATTTTGTATAAGTCTGCCATAGGACCGATTGGTGTTAAGTCAAACTTATAGTCTCCTGTTGTAATAATTCTTCCATCTGGTGTATTAATACTTATTCCGTGTGAATCTGGAATAGAGTGTGTTGTTCTGAAGAATTCAATTTCAATATCTTGGAATTTTAATCTAGTGTCTTCCGTATATACGAATAGATTATCATATCTTAAATTTTTATCTTGTAATTTTACTGCAATTAACTCTTTAGCGTGATTTGGAGCATATATAGCAGGAATATTAATACTTTGTAATAAGAATGGTATTCCTCCAATATGATCTTCGTGTCCATGAGTTATTAATAAAGCTTTAATTTTATCTTCGTTTTCCTTTAAGAATGTGAAATCTGGTAATACGTAATCAATTCCCATTAAATCACTTTCAGGAAAACTTACACCGGCATCAATAATAACGATTGAGTCTCTATGCATTACACAATACATATTTTTTCCGACTTCTCCTAAACCACCTAAAACAACTATTTTTGTTTCATTGGCGTTTTTCATAATTTCTCCTTTCATTTGCTGTATAAAGAACTAACTATGAAATTATACTATATTTTTTTTATTTTGTCTATAAGATAGCTTCTATTTAAATGTTGTTTTTATTTGTTAATTATGTTATTATATTAGCAAATTTTAGGAGTGATATTTGTGGAAAAAAACAAGAAATTTTCTTTAGAACTTACTGTTAAGAATAATGAAGTTGTGGAAACTTTTGATTCATTAAAACAATTACAAGAAATGGGATATGCTGGAGTGGACAGTACTATTGTTTATAAAAGAGTTAGAGTACCCGCTGGATATTGTACTGATTTTCATAATTTTATTATTACATATGGTGCGATTATTTCAGGTGATCATGCTAGTATATATGAACAAGTTCCAGAAGATTTAGATTATGATAATACTCTTAGATTTTTAGCAACATGTACTATGTCTTTAGAAAAATGTGAAAGAGAAGGACTTTCTAAAGAGGATGTTTTAAACTTTTTATCGATGAGAGGTTTAACTAAAAAAGAAAGACCTCAAAAGTAAAAACTACATTATTATTGGTAGTTTTTTTCTTTTATGATATAATTTTTTGTAGGTGATATAATGGGATTTTTTAATAAAATAAAGAATATGTTCAAAGGAACAGAAAATAAAGATGAAATAGTAGTTCATGAAGAAAAAGAAGTTGAATTATCTGATGAAGAGGAATCAACAGAAGTTGTGGAAAAGACTAAAAAAGTTGATGATGAAGTTAAACAATCAGTTAAAGTATATGAAAAAGGTTTGACTAAATCTAGAGATGGATTTGTTTCTAAATTAGCAGGTCTTACTAATAAATATAAGAAAGTAACAGATGAATATTTTGATGAATTAGAAGAAATATTAATTATGGCTGATATTGGTATTAATACTGTTATGGAGTTTATTGATAGACTTAGAGATCGTGTTAAGAGTGAGAAGTTAGATGATCCTGAATTATTAAAAGAAATTATTGTTGATGAATTATTTATTATTTATGTTAATGATGAAGTCCTTACAAATAAGATTAATTATAGAGAAGATGGACCAACTGCAATACTATTTGTTGGAGTTAATGGAGTTGGAAAAACTACAACTATTGGTAAGATTGGTCATAAGTTAAAAGATGAAGGGAAAAAAGTATTATTAGTTGCTGCTGATACATTTAGAGCAGGTGCTACTGCTCAATTAAAAGAGTGGAGTGAAAAAATTGGTGTTGGATTCTATGGAAGAGAAGAAGGTGCTGATCCTGCTAGCGTAGTTTTTGATGGATTAGTTAAAGCAAAAGAAGAAAAGTATGATGTAGTACTTATTGACACTGCTGGTAGACTTCAAAATAAAGTTAATCTAATGAAAGAATTAGAGAAGATGAATAAAGTAATAGATGGTCAATTAGAAGGTGGAGCAAGTGAGACTTTATTAGTAATTGATGCTACTACTGGACAAAATGGTATTTCTCAAGCTAAAGCGTTTAAAGAAATAACTAATATTACAGGTATTGTTTTAACTAAATTAGATGGTACTGCTAAAGGTGGTATTGTTCTAGCTATTAAAGAAAACATAGGTGTTCCTGTTAAATATATTGGTCTTGGTGAGGGTAAAGATGATTTACAAGTATTTGATATTGAAAAATATATTTATGGATTATTTAAAGATTTAATGTAGGTGATAATATGGAAGATGTTGTATATTTTAATGAATTATATGATTTATATGGAGATTTATTAACTGATAAACAAAGAGAATATTTTGAAGAATATTATTTTAATAATTTAAGTTATGCTGAAATGGCAGAAGATTTTGATGTTAGTAGAAATGCTATATTTAAACAATTACATATTACTACTGATAAATTAGAAGAATATGAAAGTAAATTAGGATTACTTAAAAAGAAGAAGAAACTTTTAGAGATTATTGAAAAAGTTGATGATAAAAAGCTAAAAGAAGAATTGGAGAAGTTAGTTTAATTTCTCTTTTTTTGTGAAGTATTTTTCCTTGTAAAGTATTTAAAAAAAGAGTATAATCAATATATGATAGAGTAGAAGGTAAAAGGGGCAATTAATATGTTTGATAAGATAGTTTATATTAGTGATGAATATGCAAATGTTAAGTTAAAAGATGCCGAAAATCTAGCAGTTAATTTAATGAACTTGCATTTAGTTTTTGAAGACAGTACAAAGAAAATATTAGCGGAAGTAGACGACTTAAATGGTGATACAGTTAAGGCGAGTTTTTTAGGTGAAATAGTTGGAGATAGATTCATTGGTGGTACTATTAGAAAACCTTCTCTTGATGCTAATATAAGAATTATTAGTGATGAAGAAATTCCCCTTATTACTGGTAAAGATGAAGTTGGATATATGAAACTTGGATATACTCCGTTCTATGATGGTAAACAAGTTTTTATGGACGTTAATGCTTTCTTTAATAGTCACTTTGCTGTATTTGGTAACTCTGGTTCAGGAAAATCTTGTGGTACTACTAGAGTATTCCAAAATATGTTTCAAGATAAAAGATTATTTCCTTATAAATCAAATATTATTTTGTTTGATTCTTCTGGTGAATATTACAATGCCTTTAGTGGGTTAAATGCAATTAATCCAAACTATCACTATAGATTTTTTAGTACTAATGAGGAAGATCCTAATGCTGAAAAATTAAGAATTCCAATTTACTTATTAAATGAAGATGATTTAGCTTTATTATTACAAGTTACTTCACATTCGCAATTACCAATTATTGAAAGAATGCTAAATCTTGCGAGAATATTCTCTCAAAAAGATATGGATGCTGAGGCATATAAGAACCATTTAATTGCTAAGGCGATTATGACAATTCTTTATACAAATGAAACTGCGCCTAATAAGAGAAATGAAATTTTCTCAATACTTGCAAGTTGTTCTACTAGACAATTTAACTTAGAGGCTGTTGTTCAAGGTATTGGTTATACAAGAAAATTTAGAGAATGTTTCTTAATTGATAATTCAGGTAACTTTACTGAAAGTGTTTTACTTACTGAGTATATTTCATCATTTATTAAAGAAGAGTATGACACTTATGAACCTAAAGGATTAGTATATTACGACTTAGATACATTAGAAAGAGCGATGAACTTTACTTTAATTAGTGAAGGTTGGTTAAGAAATGATAATACTTATGGTGATGCAGTTACTTTAAAGGTTAGATTACATTCTATTGTTTCTGGACCAAATAGTAAGTATTTTGATGTAGATAATTTTATGACTTTAGATACATTCTTAACATCTTTATTAATTAGTAATAACCGTAAATATCAAATAGTTAATATTAATTTAGATGATGTTGATGATGATTTTGCAAAAGTATTAACTAAGATTTTTTCTAGATTAATATTTGATTTTTCTAAGAATTTAATTGATAGAGCGAGTATTCCATTCCATTTGGTTTATGAAGAAGCTCATAGATATATTCAAAATGATAATGATAGATTTTTACTTGGATATAATATATTTGAAAGAATTGCTAAGGAAGGTCGTAAGTATGGTGTAATTCTTGGTATTATTACACAAAGACCAGTTGAACTTTCAGATACTGTTATTTCTCAATGTTCAAATTTCTTAATATTTAGAGTTAATCACCCAGTTGATGTTGATTATATTAGAAAAATGGTTCCTAATATTAGCGATGAAATTGTTGAAAAACAAAAAGGATTACAATCTGGTACTTGTTTAGGATTTGGTAATGCTTTCAAGATTCCAATGATTGTTAAAATGGAAATGCCTGATCCAGCTCCATGGAGTGGTAGCTGTGATGTTGTTACTTTCTGGAATGGTGGAGCAAGTGGGGCTGCAAGTTTTAGAAGTGATTCTCCGTCTGATTCTAAACCTGCAAATAATGCTAGTGCTGCTATACCACAAATTAATGAAGGTCCTGCTGTTCCTAATGTTCCTTCTGCACCAACATCTCCAACTGGTTCTGATGTTCATATTAATGTACCAAGAGTTGTTGAACCATCGCACTTCAATGAAAATGAAAAGTTCGATGATTCATTTGTTGTAACTACAGGTGCAAAGACATTAGATGATGTTAAGAAGCAAATGGAAAAAGAAGCAAGAGCTGAACAAATTAAGTCTTTATTCTTTGATCCAGATGATATAGAAGCTGCTAAAGCAGAAGATGAAGAAGAACAAGCTAAAGCAAAAAGAGAAGAAGCACGACAAGCTGCGAACTTAGTTAGTTTAAATGCTACTGGTGGTATTATGTTAGCTGCTGGTGAACAAGGAGTTGCAACTCAAGAAATAGTTGCAAGTGAAGCACCTAGTTTTGCAGATGAAAAACCTAATTTAATAAATCTTGTTGATGAATCAAAAGCAAATGACGAAAAGAAGGATGAAGTAACTACAGAACCTACTAAGGTTATTGATTTACCATCTATACCAAGTGATGCTGATAAGAAGGAAGAACATAAAGGGTTATTCCATTTAGGTGGTAAACATGAAGATAATAAAGAAGAAGAAATGCATTTAGGAACTGCAATGAGTTCACAAGCTGTTAGTGAGTTAATTAGTTTAAGTGAAGAGCCAGTTCAAAATACAGGTGGGGATGGATTTACTACTATTACTACTTTAGATGGTAGTGAAGTTCAAAACGTAAATAATGGATTTATGCCAATTCCACCAACTGATGCTTAATGTTTTAAATAGTACTGAAAAGTACTATTTTTCTTTTAAAATAAAAGAAATTTATGTATAATAGAAATTGGTGAAGAATTATGTTTGAAAGTTTAGGCGACAGATTACAAAATGCTATACATAAGATTAAAGGATATGGAAAAATAACTGAAGATAATATTTCTGATATGATGAGAGAAATCCGTTTAGCCTTATTAGAAGCAGATGTTAATTATAAAGTAGTAAAAGAATTTACAAATACAGTTAAGGAAAAGGCACTTGGAGAAGAAGTTGCAAGTAGTATTAATCCGGGAGAATTATTCGTTAAGATTGTTAAAGATGAGTTAACTGAATTACTTGGTGGAGAGAGTGCTCCATTAAATACAAGTGGTAATCCCGCAACATTAATGTTAGTTGGGTTACAAGGATCTGGTAAAACTACAACTATTGCAAAGTTAGCTAATTTCTTAAGAAAAAAACATGCAAAGAAACCATTGCTTGTAGCATGTGATGTATATAGACCGGCTGCTATAGATCAATTAAAACAATTAGGTAAACAATTAAATATTGAAGTATATGAAGAAGGAAAAGATGATCCTGTTAAGATTGCAAATAATGCAATTAACTATGCTAAAGAAAATAAATTCGATTATGTTTTAATTGATACTGCAGGTCGTTTACATATTGATGATGAATTAATGGATGAACTTGAAAATATTAATAATAAAGTTCAACCTCAAGAAATATTATTAGTAATAGATGCTATGATGGGACAAGATGCAATCAATGTTATTACTGGATTTAATGACAAATTAAACCTTACTGGAGTTATCTTAACCAAGTTAGATGGTGATACTCGAGGTGGAGTAGCTTTATCAGTAAGACATTTAACTAATGTTCCAATTAAATTTATGGGTACTTCAGAGAAATTAGATGGACTTGATTTCTTTGATCCAGAAAGAATGGCTGGTAGAATTTTAGGTATGGGTGATATTATTTCACTTGTAGAAAAAGCTACTGATGCTATTGATGAAAAAGAAGCAGAAAAGACTGCTAAAAGAATGCAACAAGGGAAATATGATTTAGAAGATTTCCTTTCTACAATGAAACAAATGAAAAAACTAGGACCTCTAGAGAATTTAATTAAAATGATACCAGGTGCTAAAAAGATGGGATTAACAGATGTTAAGATTGATCCAAAGCAAATGGCTAGAATAGAGGCAATTGTATTGTCTATGACTCCAAAAGAAAGACGTAATCCAGATATTATTAAAGCTAGTAGAAAGACTAGAATAGCATCTGGTAGTGGAACTTCTGTACAAGAAGTTAATAAATTGTTACAACAATTTGATCAAATGAAAAAAATGATGAAGATGGTTACTAATGGTAATATGAAATTACCGTTTTAAATAAGGGAGGATGTAGAATGAATATAAGTGAAGTAAGAGACCTATTAGAAGGTGCAAGTTATGAAGGAGAAATTGAAGTACTTGAAACTATTTGGAATTATGTAGGAGACTCTGTTTTAAATGGATATTTAGGTAGTTCTGTTGAGACTGTATCATTTGATGAAGATGGAAGATTGGAATTTGACTCTAGATTTGAATCAGATGATGTAGTTACTCTTTCAACAGGAGTTGTTTTAAGTGACTCTGTTATTATTAGACAAGTTCAAAAACATGATAAAGGATATTATTGTCAATTAATATCATGGACTAAAGATGGAAAAAATTATTCAACTATAGTATTTGATAACGTTAGAACATTAGATAAAGCTTATAGTGGAATGAAACAATTATCAGGGGAATTTTTAGATGATAATGTTAATTCAGTATTAGAAGAATTAGGAATATCATTTGATAGTGTTATGAATGTTAAACTAGGACAGGTTGCAGAACAACAATCAATTGATGTAACTGACTTACTTGATACTTGTAGTGAATCTATATCACAAGAGGTTGTAGAAAACATTGCTTAGGCAATGTTTTTTTGTTGTTATAAATTGAGAAAATGTGTAAGTGAACTAACAGTATGTTTAAATTTGTAATAAAAAAATATATAATAAAGATGGAAGTGGTAAATAGTGGATTATAAAAAAATAGGTCAATTTATTTCGACTTTAAGAAAAAATAAAAAGTTAACACAGGAACAATTAGCTAATAAATTAAATATAACAAAAAATGCAGTTAGCAAATGGGAACGTGGATTAGGGTTGATGGATTTATCTTTGTTAAAACCTTTAAGTGAAATATTAGAAGTTTCTATTACTGAACTTCTTTCTGGTGAAAAGTTTGATGAAGAAAATATTATACAAAATACTGAAGAAATTGTTGAAAATACTATATCTTATGCAAATGAAAAAATAAATAAAGAAAAAAATAAAAATATGTTTATTGGGTTTTTGATAATTATTATTAGTATAATTGGAATGTTTTTTTGCTATAAATTAATACTGATAATAAAGTATAATACAAAAGGTTTAAATTCTAAAAGTGAAATAGTTGATGGGTTAAAAAAAGATAGTAATTTGAAAATATATAAAAAGACAATAGAAGAAGAAAAATATATTTTATTTGATAATATAAAAATTAGAAATGATTTTAAAAATTATGAAATAATTAAAAATACTTATCCAGAAGGACTAATCAAATTAGAAAATAAGAATAAAAATGATGATATTCAATACATATATATAAGTAAGGGACCTCAAATAATTGATGTGTTTACAGATGATAATTTGTTTTTTTCAAATACAACAAAAATAAATAATACCACAAAATATTTTACATCTGCAGATAGAAAATATTTTTTGTTAAAAAATGACATAAATAATGATGTGGATTATTTTAAGTTTGTTAAAAATAATTATATTATAGAGAGTAATATTTTTATGTCTAAAAGAACTATATTGGAGAATTATGCGTTTAATATTTTTTCATCTATAGTAATTCCAAAAACAGAATATATTAAGTATATATCAGGTGATTATCAGGGATATATAACAAAAATAAACAAATCTCAAGAAGTTAATATTATTAGGGATGATTATAATTATAAATTTTACTTTTTTGGTGAAAATCTTGATGAAAAATATATAATTGATTTATTAAGCACCTTGGAAATTAAATAGGTACATATTATATTAAAATACGATCGGTTTAATATAATTTGTAAGATAGAAGAAGAAAAATATGAAAAAATTATTAATTATTATTGCTTTTTCTCATTTTAATTCCAAATATAGTGGATGCAAAGACTGTATATTTTACGAATGTTAATGGAGTTGAATTAACAAAACAGCAATATGAAAATTTATCTAAAGTATTTAGCTATGATACAATTGCAACGTTGAATGAAGAACAAATTAATTTGTATAATAACAATACAAATTTAAAAGCAGAAAAAACATTTAAATATATAAAAATTGAAAAAGATAATGTAAAAAATGTTTATAAAGAATCAATTGTGACTCAACAAGAAGCAGAAGAATTTTTAAATAAATCTACTCGTGGCTCAACTCATCAAACTACTATGAAGAAAGTTAGTATTTCTTTATTGAATTTGCATTCTGTAAAAACTGTAACTGTAACTAATGAATGGTTTTCTATCCCTAGTACGAAATCGTTTGATGTTATTGGTTTTAGGAATGGTGTAAGTACCCCAATAACAATCAATTCGGTTAGTGGATATCAGAAATGGGATGGTAACCTTATTTCATATAATAATTCTAGTTCAAATATAAAAAGAAATACTAATGGATGTGGTTTATCTACAAATATTTCGGATAATGTTACACAAAGTTTATCTAATAGTATATCAGTAACTTTTTATAATAATGAACTTACATATACAGCATATGGAACTTATCAACATGCACAGTCAAATGTTACGTTATCAGAATCTCAAAATTATTCCTTTTCTGCTAATGGTTTAGGCGGTGTGTTAAATTTTGCATCTTCAGTTAGAGGAAAATATGATGGAATGCAAGGGGTTAATATTACAAGTACTGCAGGATAAATTTAAATATTATTGATAACATAGAAGAATGACTTTTGTCATTCTTTTTTTGTACGTTTAATTAATTTTTACATATTATACTTTAGGAGGTATTATATGTTTGATCAAGGTGCACAAAATTTTGATTTTGATAACTATATAAATGGAAATAACAATAGTATTGATAATAATGTAGATATTAATATGATGTACAATGGTAATATGATGAATAATGGTTATATGATGAATGGAGTATGTTCTAATCCTATTAATGAAGGTGTACAAGAAAGAGTTGTGGAAAGAACTTTTGTTCATGAAGTTCCACATGTTTGTCCAATTCATACTCGTATTATTAATCATCATGTATATAAACATACTTATAGTCCGCAATATACTTGTAGTGAAGAAAATACTGTTAGTAATGTACAATGTGGTAGCTGTTGTAACTTTAGATAAGACTAGAAATAGTCTTTTTCTTTTATATTGTTATGCAAACAAATGTTTGTTATAATAAGTTTGGGTAAGTTATTATAGAAATGGAGATGAAATATGAAAGAAGCACAAATGCATTTAATAAATAAGATGTTTAATGATAAAACTATTAGAACAATTTGGAACAAAGATGAAGAAAAGTATTATATAAGTGTTGTAGATATAGTATCTATAATTTCTGATAGTGTTGATGGACGTAAATATTGGAATAAATTAAAACAACGTTTAAAAGAAGAGGGAAATGAAACGGTGACAAATTGTCACCAGTTGAAGTTGAAAGCTCATGATGGTAAATATCGTATGACTGATGTTGTTGATATTGAAGGTATGTTTAGAATAATAGAATCTATTCCAAGTCCTAATGCAGAACCAATGAAATTATGGTTAGCTAGATTAGGTAGAGAAAGAATAGATGAAGTATTTGATCCTTCAATAACTGTTCAAAGAGCAATAGATACATATCGTGCTAAAGGCTATGATGAAGATTGGATTATTAAAAGAATAAAAGGAATTCAAGATAGGAAAAAATTAACTGATGTATGGAATAGTAATGGAGTAACTGAAGAAGTTGAATATGCAATACTTACTAATGAAATATATAAAGAGTGGTCGGGATTTACTGCAAAACAATACAAACAACATAAAGGTTTAAGAAAAGAATCTTTAAGAGATAATATGACTGATATTGAAGTTGCACTTGCTGACTTAGGAGAAATAGCGACAAGAGAACTTGCTAAGAAACATAGACCATTAGGGTTAGAACAAAACAAGAAAGTTGCTAAAATGGGAGGACATGCTGCTAAAGTTGCTCGTGATGATATAGAAAAGAATTTAGGTGAGACTGTAGTTAGTAAAGATAATTCATTATCGTATAAATATATTGAAGATGATTTGATGATAGAAAGCAAAGAATAAGTGTTATAATAATTAGTCAAGGAGTGTTAGGTTATGACAAAAGAAGAATTTTTATCTAGAGTGTGGGGATATTATATAATGTTAGAAAATAATTTTATGGATACTTTTGTCTATGTTGAACCTGTTACTGAAAATAATGATACTTTTTCGAAAGAATATGGCAAATTATTATTATCTATAGGATCTGAAATCGATGTTGTATGTAAGGAACTATGTAAAATTATAGAAAACAAAACAGCAGTAGATGTTAGTAGATATAACGTTGTTGATTATAAAAACGTTATTTCAGGTGACGGTAATTTTATGAACGAAAGTTGTGTATATTTAATTAATGGTGAAGTCTTGCAACCTTGGTTAGAGTGGAATACTGTGGATAGACCTAGTTGGTGGAAAAACTATAATAGTTTAAAACATGATAGATTAAATTCAGATAATTATAAATTAGGAAATTATTCTAATGTAAAAGATGCATTATCTGCATTATATATAATTACTAGAATTTTGTATAAAAAGATGTTTTCATTTGAACCTATTCCAAAGTCAAATTTATTCCAAATGAAAGATTGGACAACATACAATAAAGTCGGTAACGGATTTTACCATGTTTTAAGTAGTAATGGTGGTATGAGTTTAGTTCATTTTAAAGAATAATTAGTATAACAAAAGTGGACAATGACATGTTTGTCCAATTCATACACGTATTATTAATCATCATATATATAAACATACTTATAGTCCACAATATACTTGTAGTGAAGAAAATACTGTTAGTAATGTACAATGTGGTTCTTGTTGTAATTTTAGATAATAAAAAAATAAAGGTTTTTCCTTTATTTTTTGATATAATTGTAATATAGTTGATGAAAAAGTAGGGTGAATTATTTATGAAAAATGTAATATTTATATTAATTTTATGTGTCTTTCTTACTGGTTGTAATAATGTGGTACAAGCTGATAAAGAGAATTTTAATAAAGAAGTTGGATTTATTGGTGAAAGTTGGAGTAGGACTACTGAATATGATACGGAAACTATTAGTTTTGACGAGGATGGTACTTTTCACTATTCTTGTGCTTGTGGTAATCCTATAAATAATTCTGATATATGTGATCAATATACCTATAATGTCGAAACAAAAGAAATAAAATTAGTATGTTATGAAAAGGTAAAAAATACAACTACATTAATAAAAGTAATAAGATTTGATAATAATATTTTAGAATTAGATTTTGATGGTGAAATTAGAAAATTTACTAAAGAATAGTTAATGATATTTTTTATAATTTTAGATAAAAAAAATAAAGGTTTTTCCTTTATTTTTTGTTTATCATTAGTAGTATTCCAGTAACAATTATAACATTAGATATGGAAATGATAATTGATCTTTGATAGTTTCTTTGAGAATGTCTTTGATCTAATTTATATTGTTGATATCTAATTTCACAATCATCATTTTCTTCTTTATATTCTGGATATGAACAATATTGAATTGCATATTCTTCTTTGGTATATTCAATATCTTTAAATACTATGTATGTAAAATTTGATATTGTAAGTACTATCGCTGCTGTTATCCAGATGATTAAAGCGGCATTTAAACAAGATAATACTATTCCTTTGTCTTTACTAAATAATTTCATATAATCTCCTTTATGTTATTTATGATTTTATTTTAATACTTAGAACTTAATTTGTAAATATAAATATTAATTCGTATTATAATGATTATGGCGATTATATAAATATATTAGATATGTTTTATAATGATATCTTAATTGGAACATCTAAGGGAAAAGTTTCTATTGAAGAACTGGATGATCAGCAATTGATGATTCAAAATAATCTAACTCAAAAATTTATTAGAACTTTTTTTAGTGTTGCTCATCATCGTAATGATATTGAAGTTTTGAATTATCCATTAGATGTTGATTTTAATATGAGATTGCGTCTATTGATATGTTTCAAGATAAAAGGATTAATAATTCTTTACTTAGAGAAGAAGATAAAATTATTTCTGAAGAGAGTAGTTTTTGTAAATAAGAGATCTATTTGTAAATTGATTGTCTAATTTTGTCACATTTATTGATTATTTAAATTATTAGTTTTATTCTAATAATAGGGAGTGTGATACGATGATTTATCCATCTATAGATAAATTACTTAATATAGTAGATTCTAAATATAAGCTTGTGCATATATCTGCTAGAAGAAGTAAACAAATGTCAAAAGACGGATATTTACAAATGCCTGAATCCGAGTACAAATGTAAAAAGAATATTGGGAGGGCTCTTGAAGAAGTCTCTGAAGGACTAATCAAGATAAAGAAAAAAGAAGACTAATTTGGTCTTCTTTTTTCTTTTGTGATATACTAATTTTAGGTGATATGATGAAGATTATTAAGTATAAAAAAGGAAGTAAAGGTTTATATAAAGTTGAACTTGATGATGGTAGAAGTTTAGCCTTATATGAAGAAGTTATCTTAAAGTTTAATTTGTTACTTACAAAAGAAATTTTAGAGACTGATCTTAGCGATATAGAGAAGTATAATTTAGAATGTGATGTTTATTATGTAGCATTAAATTCATTGAAATCTCGATTTAAAAGTGTATATGATACAAAAGAGTATTTATTAAAGAAAGAATATCCGTTAGATTTAGTAGAGATGGCTGTTGATAAGTTAGTTTCTCAAGGATATTTAAACGATAGAAGTTATGCTAAAGGATTTATTAATAATAAGATGGTAACTAGTAATATGGGACCTAATAAGATTAGAAAAGAATTATTAGAACATAAAATTTCTTTAGATATTATTAATGAAGAGTTAGTTGTATTTGAAGAAGAATTACAATTAGAGAAGATAAATAAAATAGTGGATAAATTAATTAGAAGTAATCATACTAGAGGTGGATTTGTATTAAAGAAAAAAATTACAAATGACTTAGTTATGTTAGGATATGATGTTGATTTAATTAATAAAGTTATTTCGGATTACGATTTTTCTAATGATAAAGATATGGTTAAGAAAGAGTATGATAAATTATATAAAAGACTTAGTCGTAAATATAGTGGTAATGAATTAGAATATAAAATTAAAGAAAAATTATATCAAAAAGGATTATATTATGAAGAATAAGAAAAGATTATTTATATTTTTATTAGTATGTTTAAGTTTCTTTCTACTTTGTTTTTATATTAAAGATAGTGATTATTATTGGCATATTAAAGCAGGGGAAGTGATGCTTGAAGAAGGTATTTTAACTAAAGATATATTTTCTTGGTATATGAATGGTAAATATTGGATGTCACATGAGTGGTTATTTGAAGTTACTATTGCATTTTTTGAAAATATATTTGGTGATTTTCATATGATTATTTATCCATTTATATGTATTTTATCTTTGCTTAGTATTATATTCTTTAGTAATAAAGAAGAATTTTATAAAAATACATTATTTAGTTTAGGGTGGATTACTTTATTTATATTTATTATTACTGGTTTTATACAAGTTAGACCTCATATGATTAGTTTTTGTTTTGTTGGTATTACTATGTATTTATTATTTGATTTATATAGGAATAATGATTCTAAGAAAATTTATTTTTTGCCATTACTTGGAGTTTTATGGAGTAATTTTCATGGGGGATCTAGTAGTTTAATTTATATATTTTGTTTTATATTCTTTATATGTGGATTATTTAAGTTTAAGTTTAGTAAACTTGAGAGTAGTAGATTTAATAAGAAAGTTCTTTATACTTATTTAATTGTTGGAATTTTATGTATTATATCTTTATGTTTTAATCCTCATGGATTTAAGATGGTTATGTATCCATATATAAATCTTGGGGATACTTTAATGATTAGTAATATATCAGAGTGGCAACCTACAGTACTTAGTAAGAGTAGTCATTATGCATATTTTATAGTTATTACTGTTATTGGTAGTATCTTTTTACTTAGTAAGAAGAAAATTAAGTTTCTTGATTTAGTTTTATTTGGAGTATCAGTATTTTTAGGTTTAAAAAGTATTAGATTTTGGCCTTATACTTATATAATTATGAGTTTTATAGTATTTGATTATATTCCAGAAAGAAAAGATGATAAGGGTACTAGTATGATTATGTTAGTACTTGGATGTTTATTTTTATTACCATTTATATTTTCTTATGGTGATATTTATTCTAGAATGAATTCTTTTAATCTTAATGAAAAGATGATTTCTACTATAAAAGAAGAATCTCCTAAGAGACTTTATAATATGTATGATTATGGTGGAGAGTTAATATATAATGATATAGATGTATTTATAGATGGAAGGGCAGATTTATATTCAAAATATAATTATGAAGATTATTTAAATATATCTTATTTAAAACAAGATTATGTAAAACTTATTAATAAATATAAATTTGATTATTTCTTAGTAGATGAGAGATATCCTATATATACTTATTTAAAATATAATTCTAATTATGAATTGGCTTATAAGTATAAAAATACATATTTATACAAAGAAAAAAGGACTTAGTCCTTTTTTATTGTTTCTTTTGTTCTTTTGCAGATTCAATTAATTGATCCATTAATTTATTATATTGTTTTTTGATTTCATCATCTTTCCATTTGATGTTCTTTTCTTCTCTAATATCAACTAGAGTTTTGTAATATAATCCTGGATCTTCATTTAGTTTTTCTTCTCTTAATGTTTCAAGAATTTTATCTTTTACATCTTTTAATTTTGGTTTTTCTTTTTCACCTGTTTTTAAGATGATGTGATATCCGAATGATGATTTTACTGGTTCTTTAGTATATTCATCTACTTTTAATTCTTTTACAGCATCACTGAATTCATCAACCATTTCATTTAAATCGAAGTATCCTAAATCTCCACCATTTGAAGCGCTTGCTTCATCTTTAGAATATTTCTTTGCAAGGTCTGCAAATTTTTTACCATTCTTTAATTCTTTAATAATTTTTTTAGCTTCTTTTAAAGCTTCATCTTCAGCTTTTTTCTTTTCATCAGTAGTAGCATCTTCTGATACTGATGGAGTGATTAAAATATGACTTGCTTTAACTTCTCCATAAATATCTTTTTCATAATATTTTTCTATTTCTTTATCTTTGATATTTTTTTCAATAAAATCATTGATTGCAGCATTTCTTCTGAATTCAAGTCTTAACATATCTTCTAATTCATCTTCAGATTGAACTCCGAAGTATTGACGAAGTACAGAGTTATATGTATCTTCGTTTGAACCATATTGGTCTTTTAAAGATTTAATTTGTTCTTCAACTTGATCATTTTCTTCATCAGTTTTACCATATTTTTTATCAAATAATTGGTGGTCAATCATATCTACTAATGTAGCGATGTTGATACCTTTGATTTCATTATAGTATTCATCTGCGGTTATTTTAATTCCATCTAATTTTACTGCTACTTGAGAACCATCTTTTAATTCAGCTTTTTGTCCACATCCTGTAGTTAGTGTAGTTACAACTAATAGGGCAGCTAAAGCTAAAAACCATTTCTTATTTTTCATAACTTACCTCCTGTTACTTAATTATAATAACAAAAAATAATTTTTAGTGCAATAAATATAAGAGAATAATCACATTTTTAATAATTAGCCATAAAATATGATGAAAGCATAAAAAAGGAGGATTATTTATGTGTAATAATAATACAAATACATCATCTGCAGCTATCGTCTTAGTTTTATTCATTCTTTTAATTATTATATTAGGTGCTTATATCTAGTTTGGAGGTGATTATATGAGTTGCCCAGATACTAATAATACTAGAAGAAGTGGTAGTGGATATTTAATAGTAGTTATTTTATATATACTACTTGCAATTATGCTTAGTGGTTTTATTTCATATTAAAAAAACTATCTTTATGATAGTTTTTATTTTGTTAGTTGACTAAATACTTCGTCTAATTCTTTTAACATTTCTTTGTTTCCTTGGAAATCAGCATTATCATTTTCATATCTAGGTACTAGGTGAATATGAAAGTGTCTTATTGCTTGGCCTAGAAAATTATTTTCAGCAATAGTTAATCCTTCACAATTTAATTTTTCTTTTAATAATGGATATAGATTATCTCTTATAATTTTAAAACTATGTGTTAAGAATTCTTCTTTAACATCTAAAATATTTACATAATGTTCTTTTGGTAATACTAGTAAGTGACCATTGGTTACTGGGTCAATGCTCATAATAACTTTTACTATTTCATCTTCATAAATAGTGTTTGATGGTAATTCACCTTTAATAATTTTACAAAAAATACAATCGTTCATAAATCCTCCTATTTCTTATATTTATATGTAATCTTTTCTTGTTGTAATAATTTACTGTTTATATCATTTATTATATCATCTATTATTAAACTTAATTTATTATTTTCAATTAAATCTGTTGTTATATTAGTTATTTCAATCGACTCATTTAAATTATTAGAATTAGTTATTGTTAAGATATAAGAATTTGGTTTTATATCTTCTTTTTCTAATTTATTAATAAAATTAGTTATATCAGTTGTTATAGATAAAGTATTCCATTCTTCTATTATTAATTCAGAAGATAAAGTATATATTTCTAATGATTTAATATCTTCTTCGATTAGAACTTTCTTTCTAATTTTAGAAGTCATACTATCTAGAGTAGTTGCAATATCTATTTTTGAATTTATATCTAGATTTTTCTTTATATCTTTTTGAAGTTTATTTTCTAGATATTTAAAATAAGAATTTCCTTCTATATAGTCTTTTTTATAAGAATCAGTTATTTTTTTATCTTTATAATATATATTAAAGTAATAATTATTATTTTCTTCTGATATTACTTTTAAGATAAATTTATCTTTGTTATATGAGATTTTTGTTTTTAGATTAGATTGTTCTTTATAGTTTTTAATTAAGTAATCTTCTAATTTGTTTTTTATATGTGGCATGAATAAATCTTCTTTTTTCTCATTTATAATTATTGTTCCAAATGATACAAATGTTATTAAGAAGAGTAGTGCCATTGATAAGGTTAGTTTTAATTGCTTTTTCATTATATCACCAAGTAAATTGTATTATATTTTGATATTTTTTTCAATTATATGTAAATAAAGATTTTATAAAAGGTAGTTGTTTTAAAATTAGTTTTGTGTTAAGATTAATTATAGTAATAATGATATAGTAAGGTAAATAGGTGGTGTTTATTATGCAAGTTCAAAAAGGACTAGTAAAATACAAGGATAGAAGTGATATTTTATGTACTTATGGTATCACTGATGACGGAAAAACTTATTATTTTTTAGAGGGTAATACTATTCCTAATGGGAATATTGTAGCGACTACAGTATTAGTAGAGGCTATTGATCCATTAGTAGTATCTTCATCTATTGGTGTTATTGATCCTGATGGTAATGTTGTAATTCCTTTTGAGAACAAAGCTGTTAAACCTTTACCTAATGATTTATTATTAGTAGAAAAGGCAACACCTGTTACTGATAGTGTTATAGAAGCTGTAGAATTACGTTCAGATCCTTCTGCTGCAAGTAAATTAGTTTCTACACCAGCTGCTATTAAGGAAAATATGCA
Source organism: Bacilli bacterium (assembly GCA_016293205.1). Classification (GTDB taxonomy): domain Bacteria; phylum Bacillota_I; class Bacilli_A; order RF39; family UBA660; genus JAEDES01. Next base: position 6,539 of record JAEDES010000016.1, on the reverse strand, counting down.
TATCAAAATGGGAGATGCTGGAAGATTTGTATTTAATGACCAATTTTCTGAGGCTACTATTTGTGATATTAATGGTAATAATTTAGTTAATGATGAGCTATTTAGTTTCATTGGATTAACTGATGATAGAATGTTCTTAAGTAAGAATGTTATTGGTTCATTTATTTGGGAATTTGATGTTGCTAATAAGAAATTAGATGTTATGCCAGAACCTGATGTTGAAGTAAAAATGGGGGATGGGGATGCAAGTGAATTTACAGTAGATGTTTCACAAATTCCAATGGTTGAGGAAAGTACTGAGGAAAGCACAGAAGAAGTAACTGAATTTGGAACTGAAATGATGGAAACTAATTTAGAAAGTGGATTTGCTCCTGAAGATGTTATGGTTGTACCAACACCAGAAGTTGAAACAGAAGTGACTTATGAAGAAGTTACAACTGAAATTGATACTGAACCAGAAACAGAAATGGAGACTGAACCAGTTACTGAGGCAACAACTGAGGTTGTAACAGAACCGGTTGCTGAAACTGTAGTAGAAGAGGCTACTGATGCTGCTAATGAAGACTTATTTGTAATGACTCCAGAAGAAGATATATTTGCAGATGCAAAAGTACATGAAGATACTATTGTTGCAGCAGAAGATGAAGCTGCATATGATGATTTTACTTATTTTCCAGAACATAGTTCTAAGGATAGTTTAGTTCAAGAAGTTTCTGCTACAATCAATGAATTAGTTAAATTAAATAAAAGTCAAAGACAAAAAATTATTTCTTATGAACAAAGAATTGATCAAATGACAGATGCTAATCGTAAGATGAATGATAGATTAAGAGAACAAACAAGAGATTATGAAAAATTAAGAACAACTGCTGAAAACTTTAAAACAGTTGTTGGTAAATTAGAAGCTAAATGTGAAGTTCTTGAAGGAAAGAATGAAGCATTAGAAGCTAAGGCTCATGATCAAGAAAGAACAATCTATAGATTAACTGCTGAAAATACTTCATTAAGAGAACAAAATCTTAATAATGAAGCATTAGCTCAAGTACTTGCTGAAGCAAGAAGTGCTTTAGAGAGTGACGATGAAGAAATGAGTTATTATAGAAAAGTTGCTTAATGATTATAAAGACTAAGAAATTAGTCTTTTTTTTGTTGTTATTTTGTGTTAGAATAAGAGTGTTTTCTAAGCCGGTTATGGTATAATATAAATGGAGATGATTACATGCTAAAATTAGAAAATTTAAGTGTAAAAGTTAAAGATACAGATAATTTAATATTGGATAATTTAAATTTAAATATAAATAATTCAGAAGTACATGTTATTATGGGACCTAATGGTACTGGAAAGAGTACTTTATCTAAAGCAATTATGGGGCATTATAAATTTGATGTAGTATCTGGAAATATCATTTTTAATGATGAAGATATTACTAATTTAGAAGTTAATGAACGTGCAAAAAAAGGAATCTTTTTATGTATGCAGGATCCTACAGTTATTGAAGGTGTTACTAATAGTGAATTTTTAAGAACTGCGAGAAGTGAAATAACTGGGGAAAAAGTTAATTTATTTAAATTTATTAAAGATATGGAATCATCTATGAAAGATGTAGGATTAGATTCTAGTATGTTACATAGATCATTAAATAGTGGATTTAGTGGTGGAGAAAAGAAAAAGAATGAAGTTCTTCAACTTAAGTTTTTACAACCTAAATTTATTATTTTAGATGAATTAGATTCTGGACTTGATGTTGATAGTTTAAGAATTGCTTGTGAAAATATTAATAATTATATAAAAGAAAATCCTGAAACATCAGTACTTATAATTACACATTATCCTCGTATTTTAGAATATATTAAACCAGATTATGTTCATATATTAATGGATGGTAAGATTCAAAAGACTGGAGATTACTCATTAGCTGAACAAATAGAAAAAGATGGTTATAAGATGATTGGAATTGATGCATAATGAAGACATTATATGTAATTGATAATAACGAAAAAACTAATTATAAATATAATATAGAAGAAGATACAATCATTTATCATTTTTCTATTAATAGTAGTAGTGATGTATCTATTGATATGAGTAAAGAAGATGTTACTTTGTATTATTACTATAATAATATAAATTACGATGATAATTATTTTAATATTAAAGTTAATCATTTAGTTGATAATACTCATAGTGAAGTATTTAATCATGGAGTTAATGTTAAGACTAATAAATTAAAATACAATGTAGATGGTGTGGTTATTAAGAGCGCTAATAAATGTATTTGTAATCAAGATAATCAAATTATTAATATGACTGATGGTAAAAGTACTATTTGTCCTAATTTATTAATTGATAATTATGATGTTGATAGTAATCATGCTGCTTATATTGGTAAATTTAAAGATGAAGTTTTATTTTATATGATGAGTAGAGGAATCAGTTTAGAAGTTGCAAATAGATTGCTTTTAAATGGATTTTTACTAAATAGTGATAGTTTAGATATGGGGAAAATTGAAGAATTTGTTAATGAAATTGAAAGGATATAGGAGGTGAAGTATGAATAGAGAAGATTTTGTAATGTTAGATCAAGATATAGTTTATTTTGATAATGGGGCGACAACATTAAAACCTAAAAGAGTTGTTGATAGTTTGGTTAATTATTATACAAAGCATACATCAAATATTCATAGAGGAGATTATGATGCTGCAGTAGTTACAAATGATCTTTATGATAGTACTAGAGAAGTAGTTAAAAACTTTATTAATTGTAATGATAGTAATGAAGTTATATTTACTTGTGGAACAACTATGTCTATAAATATGATAGTGTTTGGATTTATGAAGAAACACTTACATAAGGGTGATGAAGTTTTACTTACTAAGAGTGAACATGCATCTAATGTACTTCCTTGGATTAGATTAAGTGAAGAAATTGGTATTGTTATTAAATATATGGATTTAGATGATGATTATTCTCTTAGTGTGGATAGTGTAAAGAAAAGTATTACTGATAAGACTAAAGTTATTTCTATTGCACATGTTACTAATGTAATTGGTGACGTTAGAGATATTGAAAGTATTGGTAAAATTTGTATGGAAAATAATATTTACTTTTGTGTAGATGGGGCACAAAGTGTTCCTCATATGAAAGTGGATTTTATTAAGAGTAATATAGATTTTTTAAGTTTTTCTGGACATAAGATGTGTGGACCTACAGGTGTAGGAGTTTTAGTTGGTAAGAGTAATTTACTAAGTGAAATGGATACATTATTCTATGGTGGAGGAATGAATCAATTCTTTGAAGAAGATGGAAGTTATGAATTAAAAGAAGTTCCAGTTAAATTTGAAGCAGGAACTCCTCCAATAGCGGAAGTTATTGGACTTAGAGAAGCTATTTTATATTTAGAAAGTATTGGTCTTGATAAGATTCATGAGCATGAAATGAATTTAAAAAAGAAATTAGTTAGTGAATTAGAAAAGATTGATAATATTATTCTTTATAATAAGAATAGTGATAGTGGAATTTTGTCATTTAATATAGATGGAGTTTTTGCTCAAGATAGTTCAATTTATTTAAATCATTATAATATTTATGTTAGAGCAGGAAATCATTGTGCTAAGTTATTAAAAGATGTAATGGGTGTTAAAAATACTGTTAGAGTTAGTATGTATTTATATAATAGTTTAGAAGATGTAGAAAAGTTAGTAGATGTTTTAAAGAATAGTAAAGATATCTTTAAAATTATATTATAGGTGTTATATGGATAGTAATTTAAGAAGAGAAATAATAATGGATAATTATCAAGATCCGATGAATAGAGGATTAATTGAAGATGATAGTTATTTAAAAGTTAATACTAACAGTGAAAGTTGCATTGATAATTTAGATTATATGATGAAAATAGATAATGGAAAGATTATTGATATTAGATTTGATGGAGAAGCATGTGCTATTAGTACTAGTGCAACATCAATAATGATCAGAAATTTAATTGGTAAAAGTATTGAAGAAGCTAAAATATTATTAAATAATTATAAAAATATGATCAATGAAAAAGAATATGATGAGGAATTACTAGGTGAGTTAATTGTTTATGATGAAATATATAAACAACCTAATAGAAAGAATTGTGCTTTGTTACCAACAGTAGCACTTGATAAGATGATTGGAGAATTAGAAAAAAATGGATAAGATGATATTTGATAGAAAAAAATTACATTTAGCTGAGGTTAAATACTTTGATATTAAGAGAAATGGTATTGAGTTAACTGATCCTGCATCTATGGTTATTATTTATGGAGATGAAGGTAATTATTTGAATCCATTATGTCATTGTGAGGAGTTTCCTACATTTAAGAGAAGTCGTGTTCCTAATTACAATGGAAGAAGAGATGAATATTTTGGAACTAAAGTTATTCAGTTAACTGAAGAATGTTCTACAGGACCTTGTTGGTTAATTAGAGATAAAGATGATTTTGAAGATAAATTAGATGATCAAGTTACTTTAGCTGAATTAGAAGAATATGTGCTTGCATCTCCTTATTATTTTAAAGATCGTTTAGAAATTGCAAAGAGAAAACTAAGAAACTTTGAAAGACCCTTTGCTATGACAAGAATTATTCGTAGAGATAAAGAAGATTATGCAAAATATTGTGAGTTTTTTGATTCAAGAAAGTCTGATTTAAGTCGTGAATTTATAAAAAGATAATAGAAATTGGTGATTTTATGGAAATAGTAGGAATTGATGAGACAAAAGTTAAAGCAATTTCTGAAAAGAAAAAAGAAAGTGATTGGATAAGAAATTTTAGATTAGAAAGTTATAAAAACTTTTGTAATATAGATATGCCTTCTTTTGGACCAAATATTAATCTTAATTTTGATGATGTTATTTATTACAAATCAAATGATAGAGATGAAGCTATTCAAAGCGATTGGAATAGTGTATTAAAACCTGTTGTTGATGAACTTGATGAACTAGGGGTTTTAGAGAGTGAAAAACATTTAGGTGGTATGGGTGTTCAATATGAAAGTGAAGTAATTTATCATAATATGTTAGAAGAACTTGAAAAGAAAAAGGTTATTTTTACATCTATTGAAGTTGCGATGAGAGAATATCCAGAACTAGTTAAAAAATACTTTAATAAAATTGTTACTAATGATGAAAATAAGTTTTCTGCTTTAAATGGGGCAGTATTTAGTGGAGGAAGTTTTATTTATATTCCACCTAATACTACTTTAGATAGACCATTACAAAGTTATTTTAGAATTAATAGTAAGAATATGGGACAATTTGAGAGAACATTAATTATTGTTGATGATAATAGTAATTTACATTATGTAGAAGGATGTACTGCTCCTACATATAGTGAATCTTCTTTACATGCAGCTGTAGTTGAAATATATGTTGGTAAGAATAGTAAATGTCGTTATTCTACTATTCAGAATTGGGCTCCTAATGTTTACAATCTTGTTACTAAAAGAGCTTTAGTAGATGATAATGGTACAATGGAATGGATAGATGGTAATATAGGAAGTAAAGTTACGATGAAATATCCTTGTTGTATTTTAAAAGGAGATAATTCTGAAGGAACATGTATTACTATTTCAGTTGCAGGTGAAGGTCAAGAACAAGATAGTGGAGCTAGAATGATTCATTTAGGTAAAAATACTAAAAGTAATATAGTGTCTAAGAGTATTTCTAAAAATGGAGGTAATGCTACTTATAGAGGTAAAGTATTTATTAATACTGATGCTATTAATAGTATTAGTAATGTTAAATGTGATACCTTAATTTTAGATGAGAAATCTAAGAGTGATACTATTCCAATTAATGCTTGTTATAATATGAAAAGTAGTATTGAACATGAAGCAACAGTTTCTAAAATAAGTGAGGAGAATTTATTCTATTTAATGAGTAGGGGTATTTCTCGTGAAAGAGCAATGGAATTAATTGTACTAGGATTTTTGGAAAAGTTTAGAGAAGAGTTACCTATGGAATATGCAGTTGAATTAAATCAACTTATTAAAAGAAATTTGTAAAATAGTGAACTTGTATATTAAATATATATTTGTTATTAAAAAGAAATTTTTTTGTTAAGAGATTTCTTTTTTTTATGTTTTTTTCTTATTAATTTGTCGTTTTTAGTGATTTGATAAGTTCTTTATTATTTAATATTATACCTCTCGAAAGGAGGTGAACTATGTTAAATCAGGTGGTTTTGGTTGGAAGACTTACGAGAGATATTAGTGTTAATAAATCAGATAAAGGATCAAAAGTTGCGACAATTACATTAGCGGTACCAAGAAGTTTTAAGAATATGGAAGGTAATTATGATACAGATTTTATTGATTGTGTTGCTTTTGATTTGATTGCTGAGAATACAAAAGAATATTGTTCTAAAGGGGATATTATTGGAGTGAAAGGAAGAATTCAAAGTAAATTAGTTGAAAAAGAAGGAAAGAAAGAAAATGTTTTAGAACTTATTGCAGAAAAAGTAACGTTCTTATCTAGCAAAAGGGATATCGATGTAGAAGAAGAAGCAG
>JAEDES010000040.1 GCA_016293205.1 Bacilli bacterium | reverse complement strand
TTTACTTCTGATTTGTTTTTGTCACCTCCTTATGTTTCAACTATAGTAAAAATTGACAAAAAATAAAAGCAATTACTAATTGCTTTTACCTAAAATATACTTATCTAAATAATTATAAAACCTATCATATAATTCTTTATCATAAATAGAACAATCTTCATTAAAACAAATAGTCTTTCTTTTAACAAAAACTTCATTTTTTCCATAATAATAAATTACATAATTATTGTTACAATTCATTCTCCAAACTTCTAAAGAGTCACTATATTTTCTTTCCAAAGTAAAACGGTTAATTTCATCGTAATACTTAAATGTTTTATTATCAATTTTATATTCATAGTAATCACCTTTATATGTACCAATTTTAATCATAAATTTTAAAATATTTTTTTCTAATTTAGACGATTTATTTTCATTATTATTAAGATCAATTTTTCTTTTATCAAATACAAATTTATCATTAGATAAAATCATAAGAAAATCTAACTCAACAGATTCTACTTTATTATCATAATAAATATCCATTCTAATACCCTTTAATATATCTTCTAAATCATCAAAATAAAAATATTCTTCATATCCATAATTTTCAATAATTAATTCACCAAATGAATTACTATTATATAGACGTTTCTCTTCTCCATCTTTATAGAAATACATTTTAATATCATCAATTTTTATTTTATCCGAATAAACTAGTTCTCCAAGTTTAAAAAATAACTTTTGTTTAGTAGAAATTAAAACTCCATCTTGCAAATAAAAGTTCTTACTCTTACCACCTATAGAATATACTTTTACTGAATTATAAGTTGCAAAGAAATAGTAACATAAGAAACCAATTATCCCAATAAAGAATAAACTTATAAAACTAATTAAAATTCTTTTAATTTTCTTCTTCATAGAAATATGTTTATCTACTATTTCTAATGCAATCTTTTCACTCTCTTTAACTATTTCTTTCTTAGGTATTCTTCTACCACTTAGAAGTTCATTTATACTAACATCAAATATTTCACTTAAAATTACTAAAGTAGACGAATCAGGTATAGATTTACCTTGTTCCCATCTACTAACTGCTTGTCTAGTTATAGGAATCATTTCTGCTAAATCTTCTTGTGTCCAACCTTTACTAGTTCTAAGTTCAAGTATAAATTTACCAATATTATCTTGATTCATATTACCACTCTTCCTATTTTTCCAAGAGTTATAATACCAATACAAAACTAAAATTAATGTATATCAATGATTAACAAAAAAAAGATTCCTTTAAGAATCTTTTTTATTACATATCTTCTACTTTCTTTTCATAATCTTTTTTAGCTTCAGCTTTTTCTCGTTCTTCTCTTTCTAAAGCCTTAAAGTCAACTTTATTCATTAATGTTTTAGGAAGATTATCTCTAAATTCATAATCTTTTGGAACTGAATATACAGCTAAATTTTCCTTACATAATTCTTTAATTTCTTTCTTTAATTTAGAAGATTCTTTAACACCTTCTTTTAAAACAATAAATGCTTTTGGAACTTCCATTTTATATGGATGAGGAATACCAACTACACAACATTTAGCAACATCTTCATGTTGTTCAATTACTTGTTCAATTTGTGCAGGATAAACATTAAATCCAGATGTAATAATCATTCTCTTTAATCTTTGAGTAAAATAAATAATTCCATCAGGTGTAATATATCCTAAATCACCAGTATGAACCCATTTCTTACCATCATCATGTTTCTTAATCATCTTTTCAGTTTCTTCCGGATTATTAAAATATCCCATCATTACAGTTGGTCCAGAAATACAAATTTCTCCTTCTTCACCAAAAGGTAATTCTTCTGTAGTATCAACCTTACAAATTTTAATATCAGTACCAATCATTGGAATACCAATTGATCCAGGTTCATTAGTTCCTTCAAAAGTAAATGATGCAGCAGCACAAACCTCAGTCATTCCATAACCTTTTGTAATAGAAATATTAGTACCATGAGTATGTAAGAAATTATTAATTTTTTCTTCCATACCTAAAGTCATTGTATCTCCACCACTAACCATATATCTTAAATCAGATAAGTCTACATCTTCAAATTTCTTATTACTTAACATTGCTTCCCATAATGTAGGAACCCCAACTAAAGCATTTGGTTTATATTTTTGAATATCTCTATGGAATCTTTTAGCATCAAATTGAGGTACTAAGATAACTTCCATTCTTAAACATAAAGGTGTATGCATAGATACACATAAACCAAAACCATGGAAGTTAGGTAAAATAGTCATAATCTTTTCTTTTGGTTTTATTGTTGGAAGAACAAGTTCAGCTTGTTGACACTCAGCATTAAAGTTTCTATTAGATAACATAATGCCTTTAGGTTTACCAGTAGTTCCACCACTATGAAGAATAACAGCTAAATCTTCACTCTTCATATTACTCTTATAAGTTTTACTATAAGTCATACCTTTAAATAAGAAACTACCCCATGTCATAAAGTCTGAATCATTAAATTTAGGTTTCTTAATTTTTAAACCTTTAGTTAAAGCATATCCAATTGCTAGACCCTTAGGCATAGAATCCTTTGGAGATACCATAATAGTTTTATGTACTAAAGTATCATCTAAATGTTCTTGAACTTTTTCATAAGCAAAATCTACTAATACTAAAACTCTTGATTTAGATTGTTGTAAATAATATTTAATTTCAGTTCCACCTGATAAAGGATGGATCATATCAGCAACTGCACCAATCTTATTAATTGCATAAAAACAAATTAATGCTTCTGGTGTATTAGGAAGACATATTGTAACAACATCTCCTTCTTTAACTCCAATAGATCTTAATGCTTTTGCAGCGTTATCAATCTTATCAAACATCTCACCATAACTCATTCTGTTTCCAAAATAATTTAAAGCAATTAAATCTGTGTCTTGTCCAACACAACTTACCATATATTCATAAATACATTTATCAGTTATTTTAATTGTATTATCTTCCTTGTTATAGTAACTAAGCCAAGGTTGATCATCACTACTATTTTTTAAAAATTTATTTATAAAATCTTTAATTATTCTCATAATTACTCCTTTTTTACTCACTTCTTAATGCTTCTACAGGATCTTTCTTACTAGCTATTCTAGAAGGAATTAATCCAGCAATTAAAGTTAATACAATACTTATTATAATTAATACTACTGCCCCTACTGGAGGTAAAATACTAATTGTTTTAACATCAGTTAAATTACCAACAATTATATTAATTGGAATATTTAATAACATAGTCATTGCAATACCAATAAATCCAGCAACACCACCAACTATTAATGTTTCTGCATTAAATACTCTTGATACATCTTTCTTAGAAGCACCAATCGCTCTTAAAATACCAATTTCTTTAGTTCTTTCTAATACAGAAATATAAGTAATAATTCCAATCATAATAGAAGAAACTACTAATGAAATAGATACAAATCCAATTAATACATAACTAATCATATCAACAATAACTGTTACACTACTCATTAATAATCCAACCATATCAGTATAATTAATTATATTTTCTTCTTTACCTGCTTTTTCTTGTTTATCATTATATTTACTTATTGCATCAGTAATAACTTCTTTTTGTTCAAAATCTTTTACATATAAGTGAATAGCATTTGGTTTATCTAAATTAATTGACCCAAGTTCAGCTAAAACACTATCATATGTTGCATCAGCTTGTTCTTTATATCTACTTATTACATCTGCTAATTCTTCAGGTGATAATGATTGTAAATAAGCCATTTGTTGTGAACTTAAATCATCCATACTAAATTTCTTATCACTAAATTCTAATCCAGTTAAAATATTTTTCTTAGGATTTTCTTTTTGTTCTTTTACAATATCACTTTCATTAATCTTTTCAATTACATGTTTTTCAAGTTCATCAGTATAGAATACTCCACCTAATGCATTTTGAGTAACTGCAGCATCTTCATTTGGTTTAATAATACCAACTACTTTAACACTTTCAGCTTCCTTAACTTTATTTTTTAAATATTTTTCATCATCTTTACGATAAATCCACATTCCATTAACTTTATCATAATAATCAGTATTTAAAAGTAATTTAAATTCAAGTCCAACTATATCTTTATAGTCAAACTCTACCATTTCACTTTCAACTTCTTTACCAGCAATTACATCTTTATATAAAGTTTCTAATTCTTCTTGATCTTTTAATCCTAAAGCATATAATACATAATCTGTTATTTGATTATTTTCATCAACCATAACAACTACTTCATTATATTTCTTAGGCATTCTACCAGTAACAACTTCATATAATTTATTATTTAGATCATCATTTTGATATAGCTCAGTCCATACACTTCCCATCATTACAGTAGCATTTTCAGGGAATCCTAAATTCTTAAGAACTGTTTCTGGATTAACTTGAAGTATTTTATCATCCATTTCTCTAAATAATTGTAAATTTAAATAATATTGATAACTAACCTCACTAGCAGCAGCTTTAATTCCGCCCTTACCAGCATCAATATATTTTTTAAATGCTTCTAAGTTATTAGCTTGTACTTGACTACTCATTAAAGATAAGATATCTCCAATAGTATTATTAGAATAAATCTTATTATCTTTTTTCTTCTTATCATCTTCTTCTTTTTTAGCCATTTGTTGTGCCATCGCAGAAGTCATATCAATAGTTGAAGATTCAATAATTAAAGGATAAGAAGTTAATGTTTCTTCTTGAACTCTATCTATATATGTTTGAACACCATTGCTTAAAGATAATATTAATGCAATACCAATAATACCAATTGATCCAGCAAAAGCTGTAAGTAATGTTCTACCCTTCTTAGTCATTAAGTTATTTAAACTTAAACTTAATGCAGTTTTAAAAGACATATTAGTTTTTTTAGTTCTTTTTATTTTCTTAACTTCTTCATTCTTATCAAATTCTTTAGAATCATTAACAACTTTACCATCTCTTAATTCAATAATTCTAGTAGAATATTCTTCTGCTATTTCAGCATTATGAGTAACCATAATAACTAATCTATCATTGGCAACTTCTTTTAATAATTCCATTATTTGAACACTAGTCTTACTGTCAAGCGCTCCTGTAGGCTCATCAGCAAGTAAAATATCTGGATCATTAACTAAAGCTCTAGCAATAGCAACTCTTTGCATTTGACCACCAGACAATTGATTAGGTCTTTTATGCACATGATCTTCTAATCCAACTTTTTTAAGCGCACTTAACGCTTTTTTTCTTCTTTCGGCCTTAGATACTCCGCTAAGTGTTAATGCAAGTTCCACGTTACTTAAAACACTTTGATGAGGTATTAAATTGTAACTTTGAAATACAAACCCAACACTATGATTTCTATAAGTATCCCAATCTCTATCTGTATATTCTTTTGTACTTACACCATTGATAACTAAATCTCCTGAAGTGTACTTATCTAAACCACCTATAATATTTAATAAAGTAGTTTTACCACTTCCAGAAGGACCTAATATAGAAACAAATTCATTTTCACGAAAACTTATACTAACATTATTTAAAGCTTTTTGTTTGAAATTTTCTGTCTCATATATTTTACTAATCTTTTTAATTTCTAACAAGTTTCATCCTCCCCATATTTTTTTAAAATATCACCAATTTGCATTGTTAAATCTAAATATTCTTCGAATTTATCAACACCAATCTCTTTTACTACATAATTAATTTTTTTAGAAATCTCATTTTTCATCTCTTGTGTTAGTTTTACTCCATCATCAGTAATATTAACCAATGTTTTTCTTTTGTCATCAGTATCATTCTCTCTAACAATAAGATTCTTACTTTCTAACGAATTAAGAATAGAAGCTACTCTAGCAGTTGAAACCTCTAAAAATTCACTTAAATCTTTAGAATTAACTTCTTTATTTTTAGATAAAAAACCTAATGCACCAAGTTCTCCTTTATTAAATCCACCAAAAAATTTATCAAAAGAACACTTAGAAGATGTCATGAATTTTTCAAAAAATTCACTTATCATTTTCTCATATTTCACTTCATCACCTACTTTTATCTAACACTATTAGTTATTTTACCACTACTATAAATAATATGCAATACTATACAAAAAAACTATCAAAAAATGATAGTCTTTTAATCACTCGGTTGTGTCAAACTAAAGTTATGAACAAATACTCTATATTCAGTAACAAAATAATTATGCAATTAATCTACATTCAAATTAAATACAATAAAAAAATAGACACTAAATACCTCATGTGTCTATTCAAAAATATATTTATAATAATCATTCTCTAATATTAATCTGGAATTTCTATATTTTAAATAAATATTATTTTTTATATTAGATATATACTCTTCATCATAACTTTTATTATCAAAAGATATAAATTTATTTATATTAGAATAATATTTACCTTTATCATTAATAAAACTTCTATTAGAAAATAAAACAAATTGACTACTATCAGACATTATATCTCTACCTATTAATAATCTAGAATCATACTCTACTCCATATAAATTTAATATAGTAGGAAGAACATCCATAGAAAAACAATATTTATCAATCTTCTTATTAATCTTATTATTATAAATAATTAATGTAGAATGATCTCTTTCTAAAGAGTAATTTTCTTTCTTCTTTGGATCAATTTCTAATATTTCATTTTTAGTAAGTCCATATGGATAATGATCTCCCGCAAGAACAATTACTGTATCATCCAAAATATTTTTATCTTCTAATTTCTTTAAAAGTACTTCTAATGCTTTATCTAACTCTATTTGAGTTGCTAAATAAGCTTTAGCTTTATCAGAATAATCTAAATCTTTAACCTTATCCCAATTTTTCTTAACAATAGCATGCTTCTTGTCATAATCTCTATGACCACTAATAGTAATAAAATATGCTAAAAATTTATCTTCATCACTATAAATATCAAAAGTATTTTTAAACATTTCATAATCACTACTAGGTTTCTTA
>JAEDES010000015.1 GCA_016293205.1 Bacilli bacterium | reverse complement strand
GAACTTTTTTATTTTAAAATATCTAAGTGTTGCACTTGTTATTATAAATTATCGTATAAAAAATATTTTGTAAATTTTTGTAAAAATGTTTGACAAATATTGAATTTTATTATATTATATGTTTCGAAAGGAAGAAAACTAGAAAAATTATTAGTGTTTCTTCCTCTTTTTTTTTCACTATAAAGGAGACAAAAATGGGGCAGTATTTTACTAACGAGAAATTACCTAGTAACGTGAGAAAAACAGAATGTTTTGTGTTAGGTAAGAAATTTACATTTTTAACCGATAATGGTGTATTTTCTAAAGATGGTTTGGATTTTGGCAGTAGACTTCTTCTTGAATCAATCCCGCTTGAAGCAGTTGGAGGCAAAATTCTTGATATGGGTTGCGGTTACGGAGTATTTGGTATTGTACTTGGTAAAGTTACTAAAGCACATGTTGATATGGTTGATGTTAATCTTAGAGCATTACATTTAACTGAACGTAATGCAAAAGATAATGGTGTTGATAATATTAATGTGTTTGAGAGTAATACTTATCAAAATATTTCTTCAAAGTACTCGTCCATTGTTACTAACCCTCCGATAAGGGCTGGTAAGAAAGTAGTGTATGACATAGTGATGAATGCTAAAGATTATCTAGAAGAAAATGGGAAGTTATTTCTAGTTATTCGAAAAGAGCAAGGCGCTAAATCGCTAATTGTCGACTTGGAAACAGTTTATACTGTAAAAGTGTTAGAAAAGAAAAAAGGATTTTTTATTTTGGAATGCAGCGTAAAATAAAAAATCAATAAAAATCAAATGTGGGGTGAATATAGTGGCATATAAGATTGTTAAGAGTGGAGACCACAGAGAAAGACGTAATTTCTCAAGAATTAGAAACTCTTATGAATTAAAAGATTTACTTGAAATTCAAAAGAAATCTTACAATTGGTTTGTTGAAACAGGTATCAAAGAAGTATTCGAAGATTTATTTCCAGTAGAGAATTTCTCTGGAACTTTATCGCTTGAATTCGGAGATTATCATTTTGATGAACCTCGTTATTCTATTAAAGAGAGCAAAGATCGTGAAACTACATATTCAGCACCTTTAAGAGTTGAAGTTCGTTTATTTAACCATGAAACTGGTGAAGTAAAAGAACAAGAAATCTTCATGGGTGATATGCCAGTGATGACTGATAGTGGAACTTTCGTTATCAATGGAGCTGAACGTGTTATAGTTTCTCAATTAGTACGTTCTCCAAGTGTTTATTTTAATCGTGAAATCGATAAAAATGGACGTGAATTAATTACTTCCCAAATTATACCAACTCGTGGTACTTGGTTAGAGTTTGAAACAGATGCGAGAGATGTTTTATATGTAAGAATCGATCGTACAAGAAAAGTAACTTTAACTACATTATTACGTGCTTTTGGTTTATCTAGTGATGAAGATATTTTAGCTATGTTTGGAGATAATGAATATATCAAAAATACTATAGCTAAAGATTCTACTAAGAACACTGATGAAGCTTTAATTGAAATTTACGAAAAATTAAGACCAGGAGAACCAGCTACACTTGATTCTTCTAAGAACCAAATTATCACTAGATTCTTTGATGAATTTAGATATGATTTAGCTAGAGTAGGTCGTTATAAATTTAATCGTAAACTTAATGTAATTGATCGTTTATTAAATCAAACATTAGCTGAAGATATTAAAGTAGATGGTAATGTTGTATTTGAAAAAGGTACACAAATTACTAAGGCTAATTTAGAACAATTAAAAGAAGCTTTAGCTTCAGGATTTGGAGTTAAAGAAGTATTAATTAATGATGAATTAGATGAATTTAACAAAGTACAAGTTGTTAATATTTATGATCCAAGTGATAAGAAGAAAAAGATTGCAGTAATCGGAAATGATCAAAGTATTGAAGTTAAGAGATTAACTATTTCTGATGTATATGCTTCAGTATCTTATTACTTAAACTTATTAAGTGGTGTTGGTAACTTTGATGAAATCGACCATTTAGGAAATCGTCGTATTCGTCAAGTTGGTGAATTACTACAAAACCAATTCAGAATTGGTGTGTCTAGAATGGAAAGAGTTATTCGTGAAAGAATGACTACTCAAGAAATGGAAGAAGTTACTCCAAAGACTTTAATTAATATTCGTCCAGTTACTGCAGCAATGAAAGAATTCTTTGGTAGTTCACAACTTTCTCAATTCATGGATCAAACAAACCCAATTGCTGAACTTACAAATAAACGTCGTTTATCTGCTTTAGGACCAGGTGGTTTATCAAGAGACCGTGCTGGAGTTGAAGTACGTGACGTTAATGCATCACACTATGGACGTATTTGTCCGATTGAATCTCCTGAAGGTCCTAATATCGGTTTAATTACATCTTTAGCAAGTTATGCAAAAATTGATGATTATGGATTTATTATGACTCCATATCGTGTTGTTGATAATTGTAGAATTACTGATGAAGTTGAATATTTAACAGCTGATGAAGAATTAGATTATATTATTTCTCAATCTACTGTTGGAACAGATGAAAATAACACAATTATTGATGAACATGTTAATGCACGTTTCCGTGGAGAAAATATTTTAGCAAAACCAGAACAAGTTGATTATATTGACGTAAGTCCACAACAAGTTGTTTCTATTACTACAAGTTGTATTCCATTCCTAGAACACGACGATGCTACTCGTGCGTTAATGGGAGCTAACATGCAACGTCAAGCTATGCCATTAATCAAGACTGAAGCTCCATATGTTGGAACTGGTGTTGAATTTATAGCAGCTAAAGACTCTGGAGTTGAAATAGTTGCAAAAGCTGATGGTATTGTTGAATATGCAGATGCTAAAAAGATTATTGTTAAAACAAAAGAAGGAAAAGATACATATAAATTAGCTAACTTTGAATTAGCAAACTCAAGTATTTGTTCACATCAAAGACCTATTGTTAAAGTAGGAGATAAAGTAGTTGCTGGTAAGACAATTCTTGCAGATGGTAACTCAACTGATAAAGGTGAACTTGCTTTAGGTAAAAATATGACTGTTGCTTTCATGACATTCAATGGTTATAACTATGAAGATGCTATTATCTTAAATGAAAACTTAGTTAAAGATGATAAATATACTTCATTACACTTAGAAGATTATGAAATGCAATGTCGTGAAACTAAGTTAGGACCAGAAGAAATTACAAGAGATATTCCAAATGTAAGTGAAGAAGCTCGTCGTAACTTAGATGAAAATGGTATTGTAACAATTGGTACTGAAGTACATGAAGGAGATATCCTTGTTGGTAAGGTTACTCCTAAGGGAATGGCTGAACTTACTTCAGAAGAAAAATTATTACATGCTATCTTCGGAGAAAAAACTCGTGAAGTAAGAGATACATCACTACGTGTTCCACATGGTGGAGATGGTATCGTTCATGATATTAAAATTTATTCAAGAAAGGATAATGATGAATTACCAGCAGGTGTTTCAAAAGTTATCCGTGTTTATATAATTCAAAAACGTAAGATTCAAGTAGGAGACAAAATGTCTGGACGACATGGTAACAAAGGTGTTATTTCACTAGTTCTTCCACAAGAAGATATGCCATATTTACCAGATGGTACTCCAGTTGATATTATGTTAAATCCACAAGGTGTTCCTTCTCGTATGAACTTCGGACAAATCCTTGAAATTCATATGGGTATGGCTTGTAAGAAATTAGGTGTACATATTGCTACTCCTGTATTCGATGGAGCACATATTGATGATATTAAAGAAATGATGGCTGAAGCTGGAATGGATGAAGATGGAAAAACAATCCTTTACGATGGACGTACTGGAGAACCATTTGACCATCGTATATCAGTTGGTGTTATGTATATGATTAAATTACATCACATGGTTGATGATAAATTACATGCACGTTCAACTGGTCCATACTCATTAGTTACTCAACAACCACTTGGTGGTAAAGCTCAATTCGGAGGACAAAGATTTGGAGAAATGGAAGTTTGGGCATTATATGCTTATGGTGCTGCACATACATTACAAGAAATCTTAACAGTTAAGTCTGATGACGTAGTTGGTCGTGTTAAAGTATACGAATCAATTATTAAAGGACAAGAAATTAATCAAGCTGGAGTTCCTGAATCATTTAGAGTATTAATGAAAGAATTCCAAGCATTAGGATTAGATATTTCAATTATTAATGATGAAGGTGAAACACTTCAACTTAAAGAAATTGAAGAAGCAGAGGATAGAGATGATTTCAATTCAACAATGGATGAAATTGAAAGTCCAGCTACTCCAATTGAAGATAATGATGAAGATAATTTAGAATCTGAAGAAGATTATGAAGACGAATTCGAAGATGATTTAGATGATTTAGAATTCGATGGTGAATTTGAAGATGAAGGAGATGAATTTTAATGATAGAAGTTAATAAATTTGATGCTTTAAAAATTGGTATTGCATCTCCTGAAAAAATTCGTGAATGGTCTTACGGTGAAGTTAAAAAACCAGAAACAATCAATTATAGAACTTTACGTCCTGAAAGAGATGGATTATTCTGTGAAAAGATTTTTGGACCTACAAAAGATTTCGAATGTGCTTGTGGAAAATACAAACGTGTTCGTTATAAAAATATAGTATGTGATAGATGTGGTGTAGAAGTTACTCGTTCTAAAGTTCGTCGTGAACGTATGGGACATATTGAACTTGCTACTCCTGTATCTCATATTTGGTTCTTTAAGGGTGTTCCTTCAAGAATGGGTCTTGTACTTGATATGAGTCCAAGAGATCTTGAAGAAGTATTATACTTTGTTAGTTATGTAGTAATTGATAAAGGAAATGCACCTTTAGAAAATAAGCAAACATTATCTGAAAAAGAATACAGAGCTTATTATGAAAAATATGGTACTGGATTCAGAGTAGGAATGGGTGCTGAAGCAATTAAAGAATTATTAAAAAATACTGATCTTAAGAAAGAAATAGATGAAATCACTAAAGAACTTGAAAATGCTCAAGGACAAAAGAGAACTCGTTTATTAAAGAGATTAGATGTATTAGATTCTTTCTATAAATCAGGAAATAAACCTGAATGGATGATTATGGATTGTATTCCAGTTATTCCACCAGAACTACGTCCAATGATTCAATTAGATGGTGGTCGTTTTGCTACTAGTGACTTAAATGATTTATATAGACGTGTAATTAACCGTAATAATCGTTTAAAGAAACTTATCGATTTAGGAGCTCCTGGAATCATTATTCAAAATGAAAAACGTATGTTACAAGAAGCTGTAGATGCACTATTTGATAATGGTCGTCGTGGTAGAAGTGTAACTGGAGCAGGAAATAGACCTTTAAAATCATTATCTAGTATGTTAAAAGGAAAACAAGGACGTTTCCGTCAAAACTTATTAGGAAAACGTGTTGACTATTCAGGACGTTCAGTTATCGTTGTTGGTCCATCTCTAAAGATGTATCAATGCGGTATTCCTAAGGAAATGGCTCTTGAATTATTCAAACCACATGTAATTAATGGACTAGTAAGTAAAGATATTGCTCATAATATTAAAGCTGCTAAGAGATTAATTGATGCACAAGATCCAGTTGTTTGGGATATCGTTGAAGAAGTAATTAAAGAACATCCAGTTTTATTAAACCGTGCTCCTACATTACATAGACTTGGTATCCAAGCTTTTGAACCAATTTTAGTTGGTGGTAAAGCTATTCGTCTTCATCCATTAGTATGTCCTGCATTCAACGCTGACTTTGATGGAGACCAAATGGCTGTTCACGTTCCACTTTCTGAAGAAGCACAAGCTGAAGCTAGAATGTTAATGTTAGGTTCTAACAACATTCTACATCCAAAGAGTGGAGATCCTATCGTTACTCCATCACAAGACATGGTTTTAGGTAACTACTATATAACTATGGAAAAAGCTGGAGAAGATGGAGAAGGACGTGTATTTAAAAACTCTAATGAAGCTTTAATGGCTTATGAAAGAAGAGAAATTACATTACATACACGTATTGCAATTCCTGTTGACTCATTTAAATATAAATTATTTACTGAAAGTCAAAAAGGTAAATACTTAGTTACTACAGTTGGTAAAATTAAATTTAATGAAATCTTACCTGATTCATTTGCATTTATTAATGAACCAACTGATGAAAATATTTCTAATATAACACCTAACAAATATTTCCTTGAAAAAGGAACAAACATCCCAGAAGCAATTAAAGAAATGCCACTTGTAAAACCATTTGTTAAGGGAACATTAGAAAAAATTATTGCTCAAGTATTTAAACGTTATAAAACTACTGAAACATCAACAATGCTTGATAAAATGAAAGATTTAGGTTTCTATTATTCAACAATTGCTGGTATTACAGTTAGTATGGCTGACGTTAGATTAAGTAAGAAGAAACCAGAAATAGTTGCTGAAACTCAAACTATGGTTGATAAAATTAATAAACAATATAAACGTGGTTTAATTACTGAAGAAGAAAGATTTACTAAAGTAATTGAAACATGGAATGGTGCAACTGACCGTGTTAAAGCTGAACTTGAAGAAGTTGCTAAATCTGAAGTTGATAACCCAATCTTCATCATGATGAACTCTAAAGCGCGTGGTAACATTTCAAACTTCACTCAAGTTGCTGGTATGCGTGGTATCATGGCTAAACCAGATGGTACACCAGTTGAAATTCCAATTCTTTCAAACTTCATTGAAGGATTATCAGTTTCAGAATTCTTCTTATCTACTCACGGTGCTCGTAAAGGTTCTGCCGATACAGCATTAAAGACTGCAGACTCAGGATACTTAACTCGTCGTTTAGTTGATGTATCTCAAGATATGATTGTTAGAGAAGATGACTGTGGTACAGATCAAGGCGTTGTAGTACATGATTTCATTAATGAAAAGACTGGTACTGTAATTGAAAGCTTAAAAGATCGTATCGTTGGACGTTTTGCTAACAAGAAGATTGTTCATCCAGAAACTAAAGCAGTTATTGTAGATAGATTACAAATGATTACTGAATCTCTAGCAGAAAAAATCGTTGCTGCTGGAATTAAAGAAGTTGAAATTAGAACAATTTTAACTTGTGGTACTGCTAATGGTGTATGTCAAAAATGTTATGGACGTAACCTTGCTACAGGTAACTTAGTTGAAATTGGAGAAGCTGTAGGTGTTATGGCTGCTCAATCAATTGGAGAACCTGGAACACAACTTACAATGCGTACATTCCACTCAGGAGGAGTTGCGCATGGTGGTGACGCCGACATTACTCAAGGTCTTCCTCGTGTACAAGAATTATTCGAAGCACGTAATCCAAAAGCTAAAGCTACTATCGCTGAAATTGATGGTACAATCACTAAGATTAAAGAAGATCATGGAAAATATAAGATTAGTATTACTAATAAAGTTGAAACTAAAGAACATGTTACAAACTATGGTTCTAAGTTATGTGTAGAAAAAGGAGATACAGTTTCTTGTGGAGATAGACTTACAGAAGGTGCTATTAGTCCAAAAGAATTATTAGCTGTAACAGACCCAATTACTACACAAGAATATATCTTAAAAGAAGTTCAAAATACTTATCGTTCTCAAGGTGTTGATATTTCTGATAAACATATCGAAATTATCGCTCGTAGAATGATTTCTAAGATTAGAATTGTTGAGGGTGGAGATACTTACTTCATACCTGGTGCACTTGTTAACTTCCGTGAATTCACAGATGGTAACAAAGATGCAATCATTAGAGGTAAGAAACCAGCTCTTGGAAAACCAATCTTACTTGGAATTACTAAGGCTGCCCTTGAAACTGATTCATTCTTATCTGCTGCATCATTCCAAGAAACAACTCGTATCTTAACTGATGCTGCAATTAAAGGTAAAGCTGATCCTCTTGCTGGATTAAAAGAAAATGTTATCATTGGTAAGTTAATTCCTGCAGGTACTGGTAGTAGAGCATATCGAGATGTTGATTATGAATTACAAACAGAATTTATGGATGAAGAACCTTTAGAACAATTAGAAGAACAATTTATGGAGTAGAGTAGTCTACTCCTTTTATTTGTATTTAAAATACATTTTTTTGACCATAAATAATATTTGAAAATTAATATTTATAAAATAATAATTATTAGATATTGACTTTGTTTTTAGATAGTGGTATATTATGTTTGCTGATTAAATATCTTTGCTTATTTTAGGCAAAGTTTTATTTAAAGGGTAAAATGGTACACCTGGATATGTGTAAAGGAAGGAGATATATTTTATGCCTACAATTAACCAATTAGTTCGCAAAAATCGTAAGGACAAAGTTAGAAAGAGTAAGGCACCAGTTCTTGGTGTTGGATTAAATACAATCCAAAAGAAAACTACTGACACAAACGCTCCTCAAAAACGTGGAGTTTGTACTCGTGTTGGTACTAAAACACCTAAGAAGCCAAACTCAGCATTACGTAAGTATGCGCGTGTTCGTTTATCAAATGGAAAAGAAGTTGATACTTATATTCCTGGAATTGGTCACAACCTACAAGAACATAGTGTTGTATTAATTCGTGGTGGACGTGTTAAGGACTTAATCGGAGTTCGTTATCATATTATTCGTGGTACATTAGATACTGCCGGTGTTAAAGATCGTAAGCAAGGACGTAGTAAATACGGTGCTAAAAGACCTAAGTAAAAATAAAAAATAATAATATTATTGAAGGGAGGAATTAAAATGCGTAAGAGACGTGCAGCAAAAAGAGACGTTTTAGCAGATCCAATATATAACTCAAAAGTTGTTGCTAAATTAATCAACACTATTATGTTAGATGGAAAAAAAGGAACTGCTCAATCAATCGTTTATGAAGCATTTGAAACAGTTAAAACTAAGTCTGGTAAAGATCCAATCGAAGTATTTAATACTGCTATGGAAAATATTAGACCACAACTTGAAGTTAAGAGCCGTCGTGTTGGTGGATCAAACTATCAAGTACCTATAGAAGTTACTCCTGCGAGAAGTCAAGCTTTAGCCTTAAGATGGTTAACTAAATATTCTCGTGAACGTGGAGGAAAAGGAATGGCTGATAATTTAGCAAACGAAATTATCGATGCATCTAATGGTACAGGTGCAGCTGTTAAGAAACGTGAAGATACTCATAGAATGGCTGAAGCTAATAAGGCTTTCGCTCATTACAGATGGTAGGAAAGGGAGCAAATTATGGCAAGAAATACGTCATTAGAAATGACTAGAAATATCGGAATTATGGCTCATATCGATGCAGGTAAAACTACTTGTAGCGAAAGAATCTTATTCCACACTGGGGTTAACCATAAAATTGGTGAAACTCATGAAGGTGCTGCTACCATGGACTGGATGGAACAAGAAAAAGAACGTGGTATCACTATTACTTCTGCTGCAACTACTGCTTACTGGAAAGGTTATCGTTTAAATATCATCGATACACCAGGACACGTAGACTTCACTGTTGAAGTTTCTCGTTCACTTCGTGTATTAGATGGTGCTGTTGCATTAATCGATGCTCAAGCAGGAGTTGAACCTCAAACTGAAACAGTTTGGAGACAAGCATCTGAATTTAAAGTTCCAAGAATTATTTTTGCAAATAAAATGGACAAAATGGGTGCTAATTTTGAATATAGTTTAAAAACAATTAAAGATCGTTTAGGTGTTAATGCAAAAGCGATCGAATGTCCAATCGGAGCTGAAAACGATTTCAATGGTATCATTGATTTAGTTACTATGAAAGCTTATAAATATGATGGACAACAAGCTGAAAATCCAGAAGAAATCGAAATTCCAGCTGATTTAAAAGATAAAGCTGAAGAAATGAGAATGGAATTAATCGATGCTGTAGCTGAATTTGATGATGAAATGATGATGACTTACCTTGATGGTGGAGAAGTTACTGTTGAAATGATTAAAAAAGCTATTAGAACTGGTACATTAAAAGCTGAATTCTTCCCAGTTATGTGTGGAACAGCTTTAGGAAATAAAGGTGTTAAATTATTATTAGATGCTGTAATTGACTATTTACCAAGTCCATTAGACATTGGTGCAGTAGTTGGTACTGATTTAGATGGAAATGAAGTTAGCCGTAAAGTTAGTGATAGTGAATCATTCTCAGCATTAGCATTTAAAGTTATGACAGATCCATTCGTTGGACGTTTAACATTCTTTAGAGTTTACTCTGGACACTTATCAAGCGGTTCATATGTATTAAACTCATCAAAAGATACAAAAGAAAGAATTGGACGTATTCTTCAAATGCATGCTAATAACCGTAAGGAAATTAGTGATGTATATACTGGAGATATCGCTGCTGCAGTTGGATTAAAAAATACTTCAACTGGAGATACATTATGTGATGAAAAGAAAGTTATTATTCTTGAAAGTTTAGTAGTTCCAGAACCAGTTATTCAATTAGCTGTTGAACCTAAATCTAAAGCTGACCAAGATAAAATGGCATTAGCATTACAAAAATTAGCTGAAGAAGATCCAACATTCAAAGTACATACAGATCATGAAACTGGTCAAACAGTTATCGCTGGTATGGGTGAATTACACTTAGACGTTTTAGTAGATCGTATGAGACGTGAATTCAGTGTTGAAGCAAATGTTGGTGCTCCACAAGTTGCTTATCGTGAAACAATAAAAGCTGCTGCTGATTGTGAAGGTAAGTATGTAAAACAATCTGGTGGTCGTGGACAATACGGACACGTTTGGATTAAATTTGAACCAAATCCTGAAAAAGGATATGAATTCGTTGATCAAATCGTTGGTGGTGTTGTTCCTCGTGAATATATCCCAGTTGTTGACAAAGGATTACAAGAAGCATTACAAACAGGTGTACTTGCTGGATATCCTATGATAGATGTTAAAGCTACATTATTTGATGGTTCTTACCATGATGTAGACTCTAACGAAATGGCTTTCAAGATTGCTGCAAGCTTCGCTTTAAAAGAAGCTAAGAATAAATGTAAACCAGTTTTACTTGAACCAATCATGAAGGTTGATGTAACAACTCCTGAAGAATACTTCGGAAATGTTATGGGTGATTTAACTGCTAGACGTGGTAAACCACTTGGACAAGAAGCACAAGGAAATGCTATTAAGCTAAGTGCTATGGTTCCACTTTCAGAAATGTTTGGATATGCTACTAACTTACGTTCAAATACACAAGGTAGAGCAACATTCGTAATGTTCCCAGATCATTATGAAGAAGTTCCAAAAAATATTGCTGATGAAATCATCAAAAAGAGTGGAAACTAATTTACAAATATAATTAAATAAGTATCAAAATAGTTGAAAATAATTCAATTATTAGATAAAATAAATGATGTAATATACATATAGGAGGAAATTTAATATGGCAAAAGAAAAATTTGATCGTTCAAAACCACATGTTAACATTGGTACAATTGGACACGTAGATCATGGTAAAACTACTACTACTGCTGCTATCACTAAAGTATTAGCTGGAAAAAATGGTAATGAAGCTGTTGATTTCGCTAATATCGATAAAGCACCAGAAGAAAGAGAACGTGGTATCACAATCAATACTGCACACGTAGAATACAGTACTGATGCTCGTCACTACGCTCACGTTGACTGCCCAGGACATGCTGACTATGTTAAGAACATGATTACTGGAGCTGCTCAAATGGATGGAGCAATCTTAGTTATTGCTGCTACAGACGGACCTATGGCACAAACTCGTGAACATATCTTACTTGCTCGTCAAGTTGGAGTACCAAAAATGGTAGTATTCATGAACAAATGTGATATGGTTGATGATGAAGAATTATTAGATTTAGTTGAAATGGAAATCCGTGACTTATTAAATGAATACGGATTCGAAGGTGATGACACTCCAATTATTCGTGGTTCTGCACTTAAAGCTCTTGAAGGAGATCCTAAATGGGTTGAATCTATTAACGAATTAATGGCTGCTGTTGACACATGGATTCCAACACCTGAAAGAGATAATGAAAAACCATTCTTAATGAGTATCGAAGACGTTTTCACTATCACTGGACGTGGAACAGTTGTTACTGGACGTGTTGAACGTGGACAACTTAAACTTAATGACGAAGTTGAAATCGTTGGTATTAGAGAAACTAAGAAGACTGTTGTTACAGGAATTGAAATGTTCCGTAAACAATTAGACTATGCTGAAGCAGGAGACAATGCTGGAGTATTATTACGTGGTATTTCTCGTGAAGAAGTTGAACGTGGACAAGTTTTAGCTAAAGTTGGAACTGTTACACCTCACCACAAATTCAAAGCTTCTGTATACGTACTAAGCAAAGAAGAAGGTGGACGTCATACTCCATTCTTCAACAACTATCGTCCTCAATTCTATTTCAGAACTACAGACGTTACAGGAATCATTACTTTACCAGAAGGTACAGAAATGGTTATGCCTGGAGATAACGTTAACATCGATGTTGACTTAATCCATTCAATCGCACTTGAACAAGGAACTAAATTCTCTATCCGTGAAGGTGGAAGAACTGTTGGTGCTGGTAACGTTACTGAAATCGTTGAATAATGATAAATTAAAAGAATCGGATATCCGATTCTTTTTTTGTGTATAAAAAAAGAAAGGATTATTTTCCTTTCTTAAAGTTTTTATATAAGTTATAAGAAAAACTATTTAATATTATATCAAATTCTCCTATATATTCAGTTACTGTTGTATTAAATCCTAATTTAGATTCATTTAATCCACTGAATTGATGCTTGTCTTCAAATTCACCTGCAATAGCATTTAAATTTATATATTTGAAACCACGTTTATTATAATCATCAATCATGAACCACTTAACTAAGTAATTGGCATTCAATGATGAATATTTATCTTTTATACCATCAATAAATACATATGCAGCATTATCAAAAGTAATTGTCATTGCTCCAGCTACTTTGATTCCATCTGGGTGTGTTTTTAATAATTCGGTTGCAAGAACTAAGTTATTTTTATATGTTTCTAATAACTTATCTGATTCCATTTTTTTGTTTAAGTAATTACTTCTTTCTTTTGGTTCAAGATAAGGTCTTTGAATCATTTCTGCTAATTGAGCGTTTGTTTCTTGTTCTTGTTCAAACATTCTTCTACTGTTAATTGTAAAAGTAGATGTATTTATTCTTGCATAATATATTTCTATATTATCTTGATAATTTTTCATTAAATATTTATAGAAGTTTAATGGATTACTTTGTTTTTTCTTTATCATGTCATATAAACTTTCTATATCTCTTTTTTCATCTCTTATTACTTCTAAACCACTACTTGCAGCACGTTTAATCTTTGTTCTTACGCGTTTATCAAATGATTCATATATTTCATTTGAATCTTTATTTAAAAGTACTAATGCTTCCCATCTTGGTTTTTCTGTTTCAAAGAATTTATTTTTCCCTTTATATGAGAAACCAACTCTTTTTAAGTTCTTAATTATCGCAGTTGCTTGTTGATTCATGTTGATAATATTACCTTTATTATCTCTAATAGATTCTGGTATATAGGGATCAATTCTTAACATCATAAATCCTTGTTTTCCAAGAACTTTTTTAATTTTATCAATAATTTCTTTTAATAATTTTCTATCTTCATAATCACATAATATTCCACGAGGGGCATATGCAATTTTATTACTCATGAATACTTCTTTATATAGGATTAAGGATGCCCCAATAAGTTTGTTGTTTTCATTTACAATTCCTAAATAGTGAACATTATATCCAAACTTAATCATTGTGTTTCCATAAGCAGTTGTTTGATAATAGTTTCTATACTTATGAGTGGATGCAAATTTGGTAAATTGATCAGGTCTCAATGTAACTATTTTCATTGGTTTATCTCCTTCCTATTTGTCTATTTTATTATATCATTTTGGGTATGTAGTTTCAATATAGAAAAAGTCAATTAATGTCTAATATAGATTGATTTGTAGTGAAAAAATAATTTGTGTAGTATAATTAAATTGGTGATGATTATGTTTAAAAATAATAAAATTTTTATATTAGGTTTAGCACGTAGTGGATATCAAGCGGCTAAATACTTAATTGGTAGGGGAAATACTGTTATTTTAAATGATGGTAAAGAAGAAGATAAAATGGATCCTGAACAAGTTAAGGAACTTAGAGATTTAGGTGTTGAATTAATATTTGGTTCTCATCCTGATGATATATTAGATTCTAGTTTTGATTATTTAATAAAAAATCCTGGAGTTCCAATTGATCATAAATATGTATTAAAAGCTCGTGAACTTGGAATAGAAGTTATTAATGAAATGGAAATGTCATTTAGACTATTACCTGAAGGTGTTAAAGTTATTGCAATTACTGGTACAAATGGTAAAACTACTACAACTACATTAACTTATGAAATCATGAAGAAAGTATATGGTGAGAAAGTTTTTCTTGCAGGTAATATAGGATATCCTGTTTCAAGTATTTTAAATGATGTTAAGAGTGGTGATATCATTGTTACTGAAGTTAGTTGTCAACAACTTGAAAATATGGAAAAATTTAGACCAGATGTTGCTTTAATGACAAATTTAAGTCCAGCACATATTGATTTCTTAAAGAGTTACGAAAACTATAAGAGAGTTAAAGCTAAATTATTTAAGAATCAAACTATTAATGATATTGCAATATTAAATATTGATAATGAGGATGTTATTAATGCGACTAAAGATATTAAATCTACTGTTAAATATTTCTCTAGTAAGAGTGAAATTAATGGATGTTATGTAAAAGATGATGCAATTTATTATTATGGTGAAAAGATTATTTCTCGTGATAATATATTTATTGCTGGAATGCATAATGTTGAAAACTGTATGGCTGCTATATCAATAGTTAAAGAGTTTGGAGTTTCTAATGATATTATAGTTGATGTTATTAGTAACTTTAGAGGTGTTGAACATAGATTAGAATATGTCGATACTGTTGAAGGTAGAAGATTTTACAATGATACAGAAGCAACAAATATTAAATGTACTCAAATAGCATTATCTTCTTTTGATAAACCAACTATTATTATTTTAGGTGGATTAGAAAGAGGACAAGACTTTAATGAATTAACACCTTTTATTAAGAATGTTAAAGCAATTATTGGTATTGGGCAATGTAGAGAAAGAGTATTAGATTATGGTAAAAGTGTTGGAATAGATACTTATATTTATGAACACTTAAAAGATGGATTTGATAAGTGCTATGAAATAAGTAGTGAAGGAGACATTATTTTACTTAGTCCAGCTTCTGCTTCGTGGGATCAATATAAAGAATGTGAAGTACGTGGTGCGGAATTTAAAAAGAAAGTTGAGGATTTAAAAAATGGAAATATTGAAAAATAGAGTATATAGACATTTTAAAGGAGATTTATACTTAGTTGTTGATTTCGCTCAACATAGTGAGACAGATGAAAAATTAGTTATTTATAGATGTTTATATGGTGAAGGTAAATTATATGCTAGACCATATGATATGTTTGCTTCTAAAGTAGATAAAGAAAAATATCCTGAAGTTGAACAAGAATATAGATTTCAATTACAAGATATAGAAAGCCTAAATAAATAAAAACTTGACAAATATATATAAAAAGTATATGATAGATGTACTTTTTATTTAAATCTATTAAAAAGACCAATATATTTTTAGCTCTTATATAAGTGATTTGAGGATAGTGTGAACTCAATTATAATCTAGAAATATTCCTACCTTTTTAGGAGAAACAGATGTTTCCGGTGTTCTTACATCGTTATTAAATTAAGTTAATTAAAGGATGGTACCGTGCTTATGCACTCCTTTTAGTACCATCCTTTTTATTTTATAATTAGGGGTGATTTTGTGTTGTCAAATTACATTAATTCTACTATAAAGTATATTTTTATGGTGATTCCACTCCCGGAATACTTATAGTTTTTAATTAAGATTATTTTTATTTAGGAGGAGAAAGTTATGAAATTAAAAAATAGTTATTTTTTTACAAAAAGAGAAGATTCAAAAGATGAAGAAAGTGTTAGTGCTAATTTATTAGTTAGATCAGGAATGATTAAAAAAGCTGGTAGTGGAATTTATTATTTTTTACCAATTGGATTAAGAGTTACAAGAAAGATTGAAAAAATTGTTAGAGAAGAAATGAATGCCATCGGTTCACAAGAGTTAGTTATGCCTCAATTATTACCAGAAGAAGTATATATTTCTAGTGGTAGAAGAGAAAATTTTGGTAGTAGTATGTTTGCTTTAAAAGATAGATTTGATAGAAACTATGTACTTGGACCAACTCATGAAGAAATGTTTGTTGAAGCTGCTAAAGAAGTTATTAAGTCTTATAAAGATATGCCAATTAGTTTATATCAAATGGCTAATAAATATAGAGATGAACCAAGAAGTAGATATGGTTTAATTCGTACTCGTGAATTTGTTATGAAAGATGCTTATACATTTGATAAAGATGAAGAAGGTTTAGCTAAGGCATATGATTTAATGTTTAATGCTTATAAAAAGATATTTGATAGGGTAGGATTAAATTATAAGATTGTTACTGCAAGTTGTGGTGTAATGGGAGGTACTTTATCAGAAGAGTTCCAAGCTGTTTGTGATATTGGAGAAGATGTATTAGTACTTTGTGATGAATGTGGATTATCTACAAATATTGAAGTATGTGAATGTGTACGTAGAGATAAACCAGTTACACTTGAATATAAAGAAAAAGAATTATTATATACACCAAATGTTGGAACTATTAAAGATTTAGAAGAACAATTTGGTATTAAAGCTATTGATACTGTTAAAACTTTAATTTATAAAGCAGATGGTAAATTTGTTGCTTTAATGATACGTGGTGATCATGAAGTTAATGAAGAAAAAGTTCAAAAATTATTAGGTGCTAAAGAATTTGAAATGGCTTCTATTGAAGAAGATGAAATGATTACTGGTGCTAAAGTAGGATTTGCTGGACCAATTGATTTAGATGTTGAAATTATTGTCGATTATGAAGTTATGAATATGAGAAATTTTTTAGTTGGTGCTAATAAAACAGATTATCATTATATTAATGTTAATTTAAGTGATTTTAAATATGATAAGGTTGCTGATATTAGAAATGTTACTGAAGACGATGTATGTCCAAAATGTGGTCATAAATTAAGTTTTAAGAAGGGAATTGAAGTTGGTAATACATTTAAGTTAGGAACTAAATATTCAGAGTCTATGGGACTTTATTATGCTAATGAAGAAAATAAATTAGCTCCTGTAGTTATGGGATGCTACGGTATTGGTATAGCTCGTATACTTGCAGCATTTGTTGAACAAAATAATGATGAAAATGGAATTATCTTTAATGATGAAATTGCTCCATTTAATGTTGCTATTGTTATTGCAAATACAAAAGATGAAGTTCAAGTTAAATTAGCTAATGAATTATATGATAAATTAACTGGTATGGGAGTTGAAGTATTACTTGATGATCGTGATGAACGTGCTGGTATTAAATTTAAAGATATGGATTTAATTGGAATTCCAAAGAGAATTGTTGTTGGAAAGAAAGCTAGTGAAGGTATTGTTGAATTTAAATATCGTAATAGTAGTGATGTTAAGGAAGTATCTGTAGAAGAAGTAAGCAAACTTGTATAGTTTGCTTTTTTCGTTATTTTATGTTATAATATAGCGCAATTAAGGGGTGAGGTTATGGGTTATTATATTCCTCGTAAAAAATTATTTACTGGAGCTAACTTTAAAGAAATACCAGATGTATTTAGTTTAGAAAGAGTTGGAGCTGGACATGATGGTTTTGTATATCGTGATGGAGACATTGTATATAAAGTGTTAAAACATGGTATAGATGGTCGTAAAGAAAAAGGACTTATGTCTTTTGATAAAGCAATGAATTTTCAAACGTTAGAAGTCAATCGTATTATTAAACCTGATGATGTATTAATTGATGAAGATGGAGTTTATGCAGGATACGTAATGCATTATTATGAAGATTTAACTAAAAAAGATGATGATGGTTCTGCTAAGAAAATGATTGGTGACTTTACTGGAGAAGATTTCTTAGTATCAGTATCTGAGTTAAGTGATGATGTTTCTGAATTAACTAGAAGAGGTATTGTTATTAAAGATATTAATAGAGGAAGTTATATAATTTCTTCTGATTTTCTACATATTTGTGATATGGATAAATATTATTTGAATAGAGGTCAAGCATTAAGATTTAACTGGAATCAATTGAATTTTATTGTTGCAAAACTTATGTATTTTGAAAAAATGGAAAGAGAAGGATATTTTAGAGATAGTGAGTTTGTAAATGAAATAAATAAACGTATGAATAAGTGGGTAAGTAAGTGTTCTAATTCATCTAATTTTATTCATACTTTAGAAAAAGAATTAGGTGGTAGTGCTTTAGATTCTCCTTTAAGTGAATTTGTTGATTATACTTTTCAAAAAGTTATCGTTTAGTTGATTTTTCAACGTTTGTATGTTAATATATTAAATGTATGTTATCGGAGGTGTATTATGGAAATCGCACTTTTAATTATTTCTATATTATTAATTATTATAGTACTTTTACAAAGTGGTAAAGCAGAAAGTGCTTCTCAAATATTATCAGGTGGAAGTTCAGATTTATTTACAAAGAGAAAAGAACGTGGTTCGGAATTATTTATTAGCCGTTTAACATTAGTATTAGGAATTAGTTTCTTTGTAATATGCTTTGTTTCAATGTTTATGTAATGTAAAGAAGGACTTAGTCCTTCTTTTTTAGTCTAGTTATATTATAAAAAGTAGAGTATAATATATTTTAGAATAGAAGGTGTTTATATGAGAGAAGAAATATTAAATCTTTTAAAAAATAGTGATAAGGCCTTAACAGTATATGAAATACAAGATTTTTTAGGTGTTAATACTGTTGAGGGAACTGCTGAGGTTATTCAAGTATTACATGAATTAGAAGAAGAGGTAGTAATATATCATACTAATAAAGATAAATATATGATTCTTGGTAATAGTCATTTAAGAAAAGGTGTAATGCGCGCCAATAAAAAAGGATTTGGATTTGTTGAAGTAGATACGATGGATGATGATATCTATGTATCACAAGATAATATGAATGGTGCGATTCATGATGATATTGTTTTAGTTGAAATTACTAGTAAGATGACTTTAGATCATTTAGAAGGTCGTGTGTTGAAGATTATTAAAAGACAAGTTGAAAGATATATTGGAGAGATTACTTTTGATAAAAAAGGTAAAGGTCATATAACACTTGATGATAGTAAGATTAAACTTAATATTGAAATACCTAAAGAAAATAGTTTAAATGCTGTCGATGGACATAAAGTTGTTGTTGAATTAGGTAGACGTATTAATAAGAATACTAAATATGAAGGTAAAGTTGTTGAAATAATTGGT
This sequence comes from Bacilli bacterium, assembly GCA_016293205.1. Taxonomy (GTDB): domain Bacteria; phylum Bacillota_I; class Bacilli_A; order RF39; family UBA660; genus JAEDES01. The sequence continues at coordinate 7,235 of JAEDES010000015.1, read as the reverse complement.
CATAAGAATGATCCTGGAGTAGACATTTTATCAATTATTTATAAGTATAATATTAATGTTGATTTCCCAGATGATGTTAAAGAAGAAGTATCAACTATGCCAATGGAAGTATCTAAGGAAGAACTTGTTGGTAGACGTGATTTAAGAGATATGGAAATATTTACTATTGATGGTGATGATACTAAAGATATTGATGATGCTATATCTATTGAAAAACTTGATAATGGTAATTATAAATTAGGAGTACATATTGCAGATGTTAGTTATTATGTAAAAGAAGGATCTCCACTTGATAATGAAGCTATGGAAAGAGGTACAAGTGTATATCTTGTTGATAGAGTTATTCCAATGCTTCCACATGAGTTATCTAATGGGATTTGTTCTTTAAATCCTAATGTAGATAGATTAACTTTATCTTGTGTTATGGAATTTGATCCTGACGGAAAGCAAGTTGATTATGAGATTTTTCAAAGTGTAATTAATTCAAAGATTCAAATGACTTATAAGAAGGTTAATAGTATTTTAGAAGATAATGTTGTACCTGAAGGGTATGAACCATATGAAGAGAGTTTAAGAAATATGGCTGAACTTGCTAAAATACTTAGAAAGTATAAAGTTAAACGTGGATATATAGATTTTGGTGTTGATGAAGCTAAAATATTAGTAGATGAAGATTGCAAGCCTACAGATGTTATTTTAAGAGATCGTGGAGTAGGGGAAAACTTAATTGAAGATTTTATGATTGCTGCTAATGAATGTGTAGCGACTCATATTAATTTTATGAATTTACCATTTGTATATCGTGTTCATGAAGTTCCAAAAGAAGAAAAGATTCGTAGTTTCTTAGGATTTATTAGTACTCTTGGATATAATGTAGCGGGTGATATCAAAGATACTAGACCAACTACAATGCAAAGATTACTTGATCATTTAAGAGATAAGAAAGAATTTAAGATATTAAGTAGTTTATTGCTTAGAAGTATGCAAAAGGCTGTATATAAGCCAGAAAACTTAGGTCACTATGGTTTAGCAAGTCCTTGTTATACACACTTTACGTCTCCAATTAGACGTTATCCAGATACAACTGTTCATAGATTATTACATACATATTTATTTGATAATAAAATGGATATGGGAACAGTTAAAAAGTGGGAAGAAAAACTTGTTTATATAACTGAACATTCTTCATCTAGAGAAAGAGCAGCAGTAGATTGTGAAAGAGAAGTTGAAGATATGAAGTTTGCTGAATATATGGAAAATCATATAGGTGAAGAATTTGAAGGTATGATTTCATCTGTTACAAGTTTTGGAATGTTTGTTGAATTAGATAATTTAATTGAAGGTTTAGTTCCATTACGTGAGATGAAAGATTTCTTCCATTATGATGAAGATAGAATGACTTTAACTGGTGAAAGAACTAATATAGTATATCGTGTAGGTGATAGAGTTCAGGTTAGAGTTCTTAGAGCATCTAAAGAAGAGAAAACTATTGATTTTGAGGTATTAAAAAAATTAGATTAATTTGATATAATACTTGGTACTTGGGGAAGAGGATGTGAATTATGGAAGTTGTTAATAGAAAAGCTTATCATGATTATTTTGTAGATGAAGTTTATGAGTGTGGTATCGTTTTAACAGGTACTGAAATAAAGTCTATAAGAAATGGTAATTGTAATATAAAAGACTGTTATGGAATTATTAAGAATGGAGAGGTATTCTTACTTAATATGTACGTAGGTCAATATAAAGAAGGAAACTTATTTAATCATGATGAGAGTAGAACAAGAAAATTATTACTTCATAAAAAAGAAATAAAGAAGCTTGAACAAGCAATTACTTTAAAAGGATATACTCTTGTTCCTGTAAAACTTTATTTTGTAAATAATAAATTAAAAGTCTCTTTAGGAGTTTGTCGTGGTAAGAAAGATTATGATAAACGTGAAAGTATTAAAGAAAGAGATATAAAAAGAGAAGTACAAAAGAACTTAAAGAACTATTAAGTTCTTTTTGTTTGATTTTATGTAGTATTAGATCATTTTATATAATAAAAAAGAGCATTAAATGCTCTTTTTGTATTTTTCTATAAATAATTTATATAACTCATCACATTTAGATTTATCCATATTTGGTTTATCTTTATATGGATAATCAATATTTAGTTTTTCATATTTATTGATACCTAAATTGTGATATGGTAGAAAATCTATTCTTTTAATATTTTTGATATGTTTTAGATATTCTACTAAGTTATCTAGATATTGTTCATTATCCATAACTCCAGGTACTATTACTTGTCTTATCCAGATTTGTTTATTTAATTTATTTGCTATTTCAATGAATTTTTCTACTTCTTGCAATTCTAACCCTGTTATGTCTTTGTATCCTTCTTTTGTAACGTGTTTAACATCTAATAGAATTAGATCGATGTATGGAAGTATTTCCTCATAATCTCCTAATCCAACTCCTGATGTATCTAATGCTACGTGGATATTTTCTTTATGTAATTCTTTAGCAACTTCAATAATAAATTTACTGTGCATTAGTGGTTCTCCTCCAGAGAAGGTTACGCCACCTTTTTCTTGGAAATAAGGTTTATTTCTAAGTATTTTATTTAATAATTCTTCTACAGTATAGTTATCTTCTTTTTTTTGCCACATTTCTGGGTTATGACAGTATTTACATCTTAGTTTGCATCCGTTGAAGAACACAATTGTTCTTATACCTGGTCCATCGACTAAACCAAATGATTCTATTGAATCGATACTTGCTTTTATATTAGATTGATTCATGGAATGTTCTAGAGATTACTTCTTCTTGTTGTTTTCTTGTTAATCTGTTGAAGTGTACTGAGTATCCTGAAACTCTAATTGTTAATAATGGATATTTATCTGGATTTTCCATAGCATCTTTTAATGTTTCACGATTTAATACGTTTACATTTAAGTGATGTGCTCCTTGTACAAAATATCCATCCATTAAACTTACTAAGTTTTCAGCTTGTTCGTCGATATTTGTTCCAATAGCATTTGGTACAATTGTAAATGTATTTGAAATACCATCTTTACAACATTCTTTGTATGGTAATTTAGCTACTGAGTTAAGTGATGCAATTGCTCCATTTTCATCTCTACCATGCATTGGATTTGCTCCTGGTGCGAATGGTACTCCAGCTTTTCTTCCGTCTGGTGTAGCTCCTGTTTTTGAACCATATACAACGTTAGATGTAATTGTTAATACTGACATTGTTGGTTCAGCATTTCTGTATGTTTCATGTTTTTTAAGTTCAGATGAGATTTTATTTAATACTTCTACAGCGATACTATCAACTCTATCATCATCGTTTCCGTATTTAGGGAAGTCTCCTTCAATAATGAAATCAGTTGTAATACCATCTTCATCTCTGACTGGTTTTACTTTTGCATATTTAATTGCAGATAATGAATCAGCTACTACTGATAATCCTGCAACACCGTATGCCATATATCTATGTACATTTGTATCATGTAATGCCATTTGTCCAGCTTCATATGCATATTTATCATGCATGAAGTGAATTGTATTCATTGCACCAGAATAAATTTCTGCAACTTTTTCTAATACTGAGAAGTATACTTTCTTAACTTTATCGTAATCTAATACTTCATCATCCATAATTTCATAGTTATCTAAAACTTTTTCTTTTTTAACTTCATCAATTCCACCATTGATTGAATATAATAATGCTTTTGCTAAATTACAACGTGCTCCGAAGAATTGCATATCTTTACCAATTCTCATTGCAGATACACAACAAGCAATTGCATAGTCATCTCCGTAAATAGGTCTCATTAAGTCGTCTGATTCATATTGAACTGCATCTGTTCTAATAGACATTTTTGCACAGTATTTTTTGAAATTTTCTGTTAAATCTTTACTCCATAGAACTGTCATATTTGGCTCAGGTGCTGGATTTAAGTTTGTTAATGTATGAAGGATACGGTATGAACTCTTTGTAACCATATGTTTTCCTTCAGTGTTAACTCCGGCAATACTACATGTAACCCAAGTTGGGTCCCCTGAGAATAATTCATCATAATCAGGTGTTCTTAAATGTCTTACTAAACGTAATTTAATTACGAATTGGTCGATTAATTCTTGAGCTTCTTCTTCAGTTAATGTTCCTTCTTCTAAGTCTCTATTAATGTAGATATCGAAGAATGCATCAACTCTTCCTAAACTCATAGCAGCTCCATTATTTTCTTTGATTGCTGCTAAGTAACCGAAATATGTCCATTGAATAGCTTCTTTAGCATTTTGTGCTGGTTTTGAAATATCAAATCCATATGTTTCAGCCATTTTTTTAATTTCTTCTAGTGCTCTATATTGAGCAGATACATCTTCTCTTAATTGGATAAGTTCTGCAGTCATTGGACCAACTAAAACGTTATCCCATTCATTTTTCTTTTGTTCTTGTAAGTAATCGATTCCGTATAGAGCAATTCTTCTATAGTCACCAATAATTCTTCCACGACCATAAGCATCAGGTAGACCAGTAAGTAATCCTACGTGTCTTGCTTTTCTTATCTCTTTTGTATATGCATCGAATACACCTTGGTTATGAGTTTTTCTAAATTCATTGAAGTATTTATCTACTTCAGGGTTTAATTTATATCCATATGCATCTAATTCTTGATAAACCATACGAATTCCTCCATATGGATTAACAATTCTTTTTAATGGCGCATCTGTTTGTAATCCTACGATTACATCATCTTCCTTACAAATGTATCCTTTATCAAAAGCATTGATTCCAGACATGTGGTCTGTATCTATGTCAAGAACGTGTTTTTCAAGTTCTTCCTTTAATAGTTTTTCACATTTGTCCCATACCTTTTTAGTCTTTTCAGTCTTTCCGGCTAAGAAAGACTCATCTCCATTATACTGAGTATAATTTTGTTGGATGAAGTCTTGAACGTCAATTTTTGTTGTCCAATTACCTTCTTTAAAATTTCTCCATTGTTCCATTATCTCTAACCTCCGGTTATATTATACCACTATAGGTTATTAATTATTTAATAAAACTGATGAATTATACACATTTTGACATATATATTTTTTATGCTATAATTATAGTAGTAGATTTTCGCCACTTTTAACATTTTAAATATGTGGAAATTTGAAAAAAATATAAAAATGTGGTATAATTAAGTCATGGGGCTGACTTGGTTTCGACGGGAATATTAGAGCATGGATGGCAGGTCGATTGTCCACGTCACGGGCACAAAAAAATAAACGCAAATAAAATTAAAAACGTATTCGCAAACATGTTTGGTGGAAACCAAGCTGTTGCTTTCGCCTAATAATAAAATAGGGAATACACTCTTTTCTAATTTTTACCTAGGAATTAGTTAAGGGTTCAGATTTATAGGTTATAGCTAGCTTTTGTCTAGAAGTTAGAAAGAATATTTAGACTGGTACATTATCTTGGTCGTTAATTACTTGGATGATGTATAAGAATAATTAGTTAACTAAGCTTGTAGAAGTTTATGTAGCTGTATTTTCGGACAGGAGTTCGATTCTCCTCAGCTCCACCATAAGAGTTTCACTTGAACTGTAAAAGATCAAGTTTTATAAAGAAAAATCACTTGTTTGATAAAGTGATTTTTTGTTTGTTTGAATTTTTGTAGTGAAATGAGTGAGTGACATTTATAAATTAGAAATGTTTAATATATATGAATCGGAAAAAATTGGAAATCAATTGGAAATGAAACGGAAATTATTTGAAAGTAAAACGGAATAAAATTGGAAACTTATGATATAATGTAAATGATAGATAAATAGTAATTTATTATTGAGATGGGTTTTAACCTATCTTTTTTTATGATAATTATAATTATTGAAAATAGTGATAAAAAGAGTATATACCCCCTTATTAACAATATACCCTAATGGGTATATAATAATAAAGGAGGTTGCAATATGAAAGATGAAAAAAATATTGAGAAAAGAGCTTATAGAGGAGAAGCTGAAAGAAAAATTATAACTAACAGAATTAATAGAATTGAAGGACAATTACATGGAATAAAGAAAATGATACAAGAAGATAAAGAGTGTAATGATATTTTAGTACAATTATCAGCAGTTCAAAATTCTGTAAAAAGTTTATCAAATCTTATTTTAGAAGGACATCTATACACTTGTGTAGCAAATGATGTAGAAAGAGGAAATTTAGAAATAGTAGATGAATTGATAAACTTATTTAAAAAATTTAACAAATAGTGAGGAGATAAGATAATGAAAACAGAAAAAAATATATTGATAGCTTTTTTATTAAATTTATTATTTTCAATAATAGAATTTATAGGTGGTGCAATAACTAATAGTTTTGCTATTATATCTGACTCTATACACGATATGGGAGATGCAATGAGTATAGGTGTATCTTTTTTCTTAGAAAGAAAAAGTACAAAAAGTCCAGATAACAAATACACTTATGGTTATATTAGATATTCAGTTTTAGGAAGTATCATTACTACTTTTATACTATTAGGTGGCTCAGTTTTGGTAATTTATAATGCAATAGGAAGATTAGTTAATCCAGTTGAAATCAATTATAATGGAATGATAGGTTTTGCAGTTCTAGGTGTATCAATCAACTTTTTAGCAGCATACTTTACAAAAGAAGGCGATTCATTAAATCAAAAATCAGTAAATTTGCATATGCTAGAAGATGTTTTGGGTTGGGTGGTAGTATTAGCAGGTGCAATTATAATGAGATTTACAGATATTAAAATTATAGACCCAATACTTTCTATTGGAGTAGCAATATTTATTTTAATTAATTCTTTAAAGACTTTAAAAGAAGTAGTAGATTTGTTTTTGGAAAAAACACCGAACAATATTGATATAGAAGAAATTAAAGAACATTTATTAGAAATAAAAGGTGTAATTGATGTCCACCATATTCATATTCGCAGTATTGATGGTTTCAATAATTACGCTACTATGCATATTGTTGTTGATGGTGATTACAAACAAATAAAAGATAAAATAAAAGAAGAATTGGAAGAACACGGAATTGCACATACAACTATTGAATTTGAAGGGAAAGATGAAAAATGTAAGAGTGAGAAATGTGAAGTAAAAAAATCAAGTAATTCACATCATCATCACCATCATCATTAGAATATTGAAATAAGTGAACAACAAATTACAAGTATACTTTAAGATGTAAATAATTTAATATTTATATCTTA
>JAEDES010000039.1 GCA_016293205.1 Bacilli bacterium | reverse complement strand
TTAATAGTGGCCTTTTTTTATTTACTTAATGTTTCTAAAAATTGCTTATTACTAACTGGTGTTGCAGCTGGTGCAGCAGGTGCAGCAGGTGCATTCTCTACATGTTTCTTCTTAGGAACATTATTTGCTGGAGCAGTTTCATGGAAAGTAATTCCAGCAGTTGTTAAGTTTTGTAATTCACTTGGAACAATAATCTTAGTAGCTTGTCCATTAGCAACATCTACCATAGCTTCATAACTCTTATATTTTAATAAAGCTTCATCCATTCCAACATCTTTTAATAATTTTAAACCTTGAGCTGTAGCTTCTTGAATTTTTAAGATAGCAGCAGCTTGTCCTTCAGCTTCTCTAATTTGAGATTCTCTCTTAGCATCAGCTCTTAAGATAGCACTTTCTTTTTCTCCTTCAGCAATAAGGATAGCACTCTTCTTTTCTCCTTCAGCTTTAAGGATAGATTCACGTCTTTCACGTTCAGCACGCATTTGTTTTTCCATTGCTTCTTGAATATCTCTTGGTGGTAAAATATTTTTAACTTCTACACGACTAACTCTGATTCCCCAAGGATCAGTAGCAACATCTAAAATAGATCTCATTTGTGTATTAATAACATCTCTTGAAGTTAAAGTTTCATCTAACTCTAAGTCTCCGATAATGTTACGTAATGTAGTTGCTGTTAAATTTTCAATCGCACTTACTGGATTTTCAATTCCATAAGTATAAAGTTTTGGATCAGTAATATGAAAATATACTACTGTATCGATTTGCATTGTAACGTTATCTTCTGTGATAACTGGTTGTGGTGCGAAATCTTTAACAATTTCTTTTAAGTTTACTACATTAGAAACTCTTTCAATAAATGGAATTACATAGTGTAATCCTGTTTGCATAGTTCTGTCATAAGCTCCAAGTCTTTCAACAACATATGCTTTTGATTGTGGAATAATCTTAATTCCTGTTAAAGCAATAACAAGAATAACTCCAATAATAATTAGTGGCATTATTTTTCCTCCTTCTTCTTCTCCACGATAAGTTTTGCTCCCTCAATATTCTTTATAATAACTTTACTTCCTTCTTTTATTGGTTCCTCACTTGTTGCCATCCAGTTTTCACCAAAAACTTTGACTCTACCATATTCATTAAAAGATATATCTTTAATAACTTCTCCTTCTTTACCAATAAGTCTATCAGTATTAGTAGGAATAAGTTCAGATAAATGAAAAGCTTTTAATAATGGTTTAGTACAAAGTAATGCAATAGCTGAAGTAATTACAAATACAGTAGATTGTATCCAAATATTTTCAACAACAAATGATAAAAATACTGTTACAAGTGCCCCAAAAGCAAACCATATTGTAACTAAATTAACCGTTGCAAATTCCACTACTAGAAGTAATAAAAAAATTATAAACCATCCTATAGTCATAAAAACTCACCCTTAAGATTATTATATGATAAGACCCCCTATTTTTCAACAAAAATTTATCCTTGTTAAACCCTAAAAAATAATATATAATTATGTATATAATAAGAAGGAGTTTTAGAATGACAAATAAAGAACGCCGAGCATTAAGTATAACAATCGCTACTTGTGGAATCATGTTAATTGGAAGCGGTCTTATTATGACTACTACTAATACAACTACGGTCAAAAAGCAATACAGTGTTGAAATAACTCAAAAACGTGTTGCCTCAGCAAAAGTAAATTTAATAAAATTAAAAGATATGGAATTAGAAGTAGGAAATCCATTAAGTATTAATGTCCAAGACTACCTAGAAAATCCAAAAGAATTAGATGCTTCTGTAATTAAAGCATTAAAACTAGACACTTCTACAATTAACGCAAGTGAACCAGGTACTTATACATATACAATTCAATTTAAAAAGAAAAAATATAATGGTACTTTTACAATAAAAGAAAAACAATTACCACAAATGCAATTTACATTAAAAGAAATATCAATTCCAAAGGGAACTGCCCTTTCAACTGATTTAAGTACATATGTAGTGCAAACATTAACTGATGAAGTGAAAAATAATACTACTCTAGATTTAAGTAGTGTTAATGCTGCCGAAGTAGGAGTATATCAATATACTGTTTCATATAATGGTCAAACTTTTGTATCAACAATTAATGTTTATAATCAAACAGTAATTACACCAAATACACCAGAAGTTAAACCAGAACCAGAAAAACCATCAACAGAAGAAAAAGTTGAAGAACCTACTGCTCCAGCAACAACTGAATAAGAAATGTAAAAAGAAGAGTCAACTCTTCTTTTTTTATTCAAAAAAAATTGATAATTTTTTAAATTTAGAGTAACTTAAAGATAGGAGTAAAATTTTTGATTTTGGAGGGATGATATGTCAAAAATTAGAGTTGTTCAATATGGAACAGGAAAGATGTCTGTATACACAATGAGATATGTATACGAGAAAGGAGCAGAAATCGTTGGAGCACTAGATATTAATCCAGCAGTAATTGGAAAAGATATCGGTGAAATAATTGGATGTGAACCTAAAGGTGTTAAAGTTACTTCTGTAGAAAATGCTGAAGAACTACTAACTGAATTAAAACCAGATGTAGTAATTGTAACTACAATGAGTTTATTAAGTGACCTTGAAGATCCACTAATGTTATGTGCAAGATTAGGATTAAATGCCATCACTACTTGTGAAGAAGCATTCTACTCTTACAATTCAAACCCAGTATTATCTAATAAGATCAATGAATTAGCAGTTAAAAACAACTGTACTATTACAGGATCTGGATACCAAGATGTTTATTGGGGAGAATTAATCAGTGCCATCGCTGGTTCAACACACAACATTACAAAAATTAAAGGAAGTTCATCTTATAACGTAGAAGACTACGGAATCGCTCTTGCAGAAGCTCATGGTTCTGGATTAACATTAGACGAATTTGATGAAAAAATCGCTAGTGTTGACCGTATGAGTAAAGAAGAAAGAGATGCACTTATCAATAGCGGAACTTACTCACCATCTTATATGTGGAACGTTAATGGTTGGTTAGCAGGAAAACTTGGATTAACAGTAACTAGTCAAACACAAAAATGTGTACCAATGACTTATCCAAAAGATATTGAATCTTCAACATTAGGAATGACTGTTAAAGCAGGAGATGCTACAGGTATGAGTGCTATCGTAACAACTGAAACTGCTGAAGGTATCGTAATCGAATCTGAATGTATCGGAAAAGTTTATGGACCAGATGAATTCGATAAAAACGAATGGACAGTTATGGGAGAACCTGATACTACAATCGTAGTTAACCGTCCAGCTACTGTAGAATTAACATGTGCAACAATTGTTAATAGATTACCAGACGTAATCAATGCAAAACCAGGATTCATTCCAACACATGAAATGGATGAATTAATGTATAGACCAAAACCATTAGATACATACTTAAAATAATAAAAAAAGAAACACAAAAAAAACATCTGACGGAAACACAGATGTTTTTTTATTGTCTTAAGATAATCCTACGATTTCTCCATCTACTAAATCAATTTTTTCATAACTAGGAACTCTAGATAATCCAGGCATTGTCATAATATCACCAAGTAGTACAGTAATAAATCCTGCCCCATTATATAAACAAATATCTTTTACATTTACAACAAAATCAACAGGAGCCCCTACTTTCTTTTGATCATCTGAGAAAGAATATTGTGTCTTCGCAATACAAATTGGTAAATCTTTAATACCATTTTTTTCAAAAGTATTTAATTTATCAAGGGCAAGTTCACTAAAATTAACATCTTTAGCATGATATATTTCAGTTGCAACTTTTCTAACTTTATCTTTAAAACTATCAGAGTCATTATATATTAATGAGAATTTATAATCTTTAGAACAACTATCAATAACTATATTAGCTAAATCAATCGCTCCTGCTCCTCCATCAAAATAAGCAGTACTTGTAGAAACTAATACATCTAATTCCTTACAATAGTCACTTACTAATTTAATTTCATCATCTGTATCACTTGTAAATTTATTAATACAAACAACTACATTAACACCATATTTTTTAAGATTAGAAATATGTCTTTCTAAATTACATAATCCACTCTTTAAAGCCTCATCATTAGGATTTAACACTTCATCTTTACTAACTCCACCATGATATTTTAAAGCCTTTATAGTCGCTACTAAAACCACTGTATCAGGGCTTAATCCGTTAAGACGACATTTTATATCTAAGAACTTTTCCGCTCCTAAGTCCGCCCCAAAACCAGCTTCAGTAATAACATAATCTCCAAGTTCTAACCCAATATTAGTAGCCATAATACTATTACATCCATGAGCAATATTTGCAAAAGGACCACCATGAATAATAACAGGAGTACCTTCTAAAGTTTGAACTAAGTTAGGCATAATTGCATCTTTTAATAAAACACACATAGACCCTTCTACTTTTAAATCTTTAGCATAAATAAATTCATCTTTACTATTTAAACCAACTACAATATTACCAAGTCTATATTTTAAATCATCTAAATCTTTAGCTAAACAAAGTAATGCCATAATTTCACTAGCAGCAGTAATAGTAAAACTTTCTTCTCTAGTACCTAAATTAATATTTCTTAAAGCTCTATCATTAACATCTAAACATCTCTTAAATAATACTTTCTTAAAATCTAAATTATTACCAAAATAAATATGATTATCAATAGCAGAACATAATAAATTATTTGCTGAAGTAATTGCATGAAAATCCCCAGTAAAATGAAGATTAATATCTTCCATAGGAATAACTTGACTTCTACCTCCTCCAGTAGCTCCACCCTTTATACCAAAAACAGGACCCATAGAAGGTTCTCTAAGTACGGCAACAACTTTCTTACCAAGTTTATTCATCGCATCAGCAAGACCAATACTTACAGTAGTCTTACCTTCCCCTAAAGGTGTTGGACTAATAGCTGTAACTAAAACTAATTTACCATTTCTTTTAGTAGGATTATATTTAATCTTAGCTTTATCAGAACCATAATATACTAAGTTATTATCAGTTAACCCAATCTTCTTTCCTATCTCTTTAATATTTAGTCCTTCTACACTTCTAGCAATCTCTATATCTGTCATTTTATCACCTCTTTCTAATTATACAATAAATATACTAAACTTGTATTTTAAAATCCAATATTTCATAAAAAATAATAATTCATAGGATAAAAAATTATTATCCACAACAAATTCTACATAAAAAACATAAATCTTTCATTTGATAATAAATAAACTTCTTGTTATTATCAAAAACGTTAAGAAAAAAGGAGGGAAATTATGAAAAAAATATTGCTTTTCTTAATACTAATATTCACATCATTTATAACAGTAAATGCACAAGGAGATTCATTCTTCGAAGGAGAATATATTGATAATATTTATATGAACAGATTAAAGGATAATTATATAAATTATCAACAAGCTAGAATCTTTAGGCATTCTAGATCATTCGAACCAGTTTACTGTATAGAACCATACTCTACTTTTAATAAAGGCGCATTGTATTATCAATCAGATAATCCACCTAATCTAACAAAAGAACAAATTGAAAGAGTAAAATTAATTTCATATTATGGTTGGGGTTATAAAGAACATACTGATTTAAAATGGTATGCTATCACTCAGTTTATGATATGGGAAGAATCATATCCATATGCAACATATTACTTTTCAAATACCCTAGGAGGACCCAAAGTAATAAAATACACTGAAGAAATAAATGAAATAAATAATTTGATAAATAATCATAAAAAACAACCATCATTTGAAACAACTAATATAATTGAAAAAACAAATAAAACAATCATTCTAAAAGACAAAAATAATTCATTAGAAAATTACCAAGTAACATCAAATAATGCACTCATTGAAAATAATAATTTAATAATAAAAAATCTAACTCCAGGAACTCACACAATAAATTTAGAACAAAAATTAGAAGGAACAAAACCAAGTACATTTTACGTATCAGGAAATTCTCAAAATCTAGTAACAAAAGGTCATCCCGATCCAATAAAAACATCTATAGAAGTAACAATACAAGAAACAAAAATAAATATTAAAAAAATTGATAAAGATACAAAAACAAATAATCCACAGCCAAATACTTCCTTAACAGGAGCAGTATTTGAATTATATAAAGAAAAGAAATTAATAAAAAAATTCACTCTTGATAAAACAGAAATTGAATTAAAAGATTTAGACTATGGATCATATTACTTAAAAGAAAAAGAACCTGGTAAAGGATATCAATTAAATACTAATATTTATAATTTTGAAATAACAAAAGAAAATCCTACACCTGAAATAATTATAGAAAATGAAGTAATAAAAAAAGAAATTGAAATTATAAAATTATTTGGTACAGAAAATAATTTTAAACCAGAAGAAAATATAAACTTCAACATCTATGATGAAGAAAACAACTTAGTAAAAACAATTATAACTGATAAAGATGGTAAAGCATCAATCACTCTTCAATATGGAAAGTATACAATTAAACAAATGACAACAACTGAAGGATTTGAAAAAATAGAACCTATAGAACTAGATATAAAAGATACTAAAAAAGAAGAATTCACTCTTAAAGATTATAAAATACCTGTACCAGATACATACAAAAAACTTAATATATTTGAACTAATATGGCAAAAATTAAAATTATTATTCTTCTAATAACATATTCTATTATATGTAATAGTATCTATCAAACTAATGATTATAATATAGTGTCTATTCCAGAAAATAAAGTAATAACAGAAGAACTCACTTTAGAAGAAATACCTAAAAAAGAAATAATTATAGAACAACCAATTATAAAAAACACATCTATTGGTTCATTAATTATAAAAAAAATAAATCTAAATAAACCACTATATCCTATTAATGATAAAAAAAATAATATTGAAGAAAATATAACCATCTTACCAGGATCAATTTCACCAGAAAAAGAAAATAGTATTATCTTTCTAGCCGCTCATTCTGGTCCTGCACCAAACTCCTATTTTAATGATTTAGATAAGTTAAAAGAACATGACAAAATAATTCTAAATATAAATAATAAAACCTATACTTACAAAGTAACTTCTATTTGGGAAACAATTAAAGATGGAACAATTGAAGTATCTAAACAATCAACTAATCAATTAATCCTAACTACTTGTAGTAAAAAAGATAAAAATAAACAATTAATTATAAATACAGAAAAAGAGTCTTAAGACTCTTTTTTATTTAATATTTCTAAAGCTTTTTGTAATTGAGCATCAT
>JAEDES010000038.1 GCA_016293205.1 Bacilli bacterium | reverse complement strand
AAGCATTAGATTTAGGATATACAAGATTGTATGTGAATGTGGATGATTTAGAAAATGGAAATGGTTTCTTGCGTGTTTTGGCCATGTATAAATTTAAAGATATCATAGTGTATGAAGGCACATTTGATTTGGATACTTGCTTCCAAGTTTTAGAGTTACTTGCGAAATCCAAATATGAAATAAAAGATTTTACAACAAGGAGGGATTAGTTATGAGCGTCTGGAGTGGATTACTGATTAGTGCAGGTCTGGTATTATTTTTATGCTGGATTTTTCCACCATTCCAACTGGTAATATTTTTCTATGTATTATTCTGCATCATCTGTGGTTAAAAGAATAAAACATAACTAGTTTTTCAGTCAAAATATTTTAGAACTTCTTTTGCTAATTCTGTATTTTCATATAATCTGCCCTTTTTACGGTGCGGATTAATGCATACAACCAATCCATTTTTACTTAATCCTTGAAGGACATTGGAAGCATGAGAAGTTCTAATATCAAGATGTTTTCCTATTTCAACTGGCATTTTCATTCCAGTTTCAAGGTATTTTAATATTTCAAGACGATATGGGGATAATTTAACAAAACCAATACGGTCTTTAACAACATCTTCATTCAGATATCCATTTTTGTTTTGGGTAACCATAATCTTAAATAAATCAAATATATATAGTATAACCATCGAATGCACTTTTACGCACTCGAAGGAGGAATTAAAATTAAACATAAAATTATTTTAACATTAGCAATATTATTTGTCATATTATTGGCAGCTTCAACAGTGTCTGCTACGGATAATGTAACTGATGATGTTGTTGGTGTAGAAGAAACAAATGATGTACTTAATATTGAAGATAATCAAAATAATGATTTTTACAATACCAATCAAATTGATGATAAGTTAAGTGTATCTGAAAGTAATCAGCTTAATTATGCACTTGATGATGGTTCATTTAAAGATTTAGCTGATGAAATTAGCAATGCTACCAATGAATTAAATTTAAGTAGGGATTATGTTTTTGACAGCAGTGTAGATTCTGCAAATGCAATAGTTATTGATAAACCTATTGTTATAAATGGTAATGGCCATAATATTTTAGCTGAATCAAAAACAAGTGTTTTTACTATCTATGCAAACAATGTTGTTTTAAAAAATATAAACTTTTATGATTCTTCTGGAAGTTGTATTAATTGGCAAGCAACAAATGGTACTTTAATCAACTGTAATTTTGAAAATTGTATAAATGATGGTAATGGAGGTGCTATATACTGGAGAATTGGCAAAAATGGATTAATATCTAATTGTACTTTTAAAAAATGTTCTTCAACTTCACATGATGGTGGTGCATTATATTTAGACAATTCATTTCTCAAAATTGAAAATACAAAATTCATAGATAATTCTGCATCTATGAGTTTTAATGGTGGAGGTGCAATTTATTTAGATACCGGTGGTTTAAATATTAATAATTGTACTTTTGATCATAATACTGGCAGCAGTGGGGGAGCAATAAGGGGATTTAGTTATTCAGCATGCAATATCACTAATTCAAAATTTTACAATAATTCTAATTTAGCCATAACTTGGTATGGAAACAATCTTGAAATTAATAATTGTAGTTTCATAGACAATACTAATAATGCTAATAGGTACTTCGGACCATATGGCCCAATTAACAGTGCAGGAACTATGAACGCAATGGGAGGAGCAGTTGTTATTACTGGAAATTATACTAGAATCTTAAATTCTGTTTTTAATAATAATAAACTTTCCGCAACCATCCATTCTACTGTTGATAAATATAAAGATCCTACTTTTAATCAGTGGAACTATTATAATATACGAGAAACTTTCCATATAAACGCTTATGGTGGTGCAATCGCATTAAAAGGAAATAAATTTTATTTAGACAATATTTCATGTGAAAATAACCTTGCATATTCCGCAGGTAAAGTTGACATAGAATATACTTCAATCACATATAGTATGACTGGCATAAATATGTACCAATATATTTACGCCAATAGTTATGGTGGAGCTATTTATCTGAATGGTGGCGGAATATTATCCAATGCATTCATTTCAGAAAATAAATTAGATGGACATGCAGAAGTAAACAGAGGAATAGTATCTGCTAGCACATGCCCTACCATCTGCGATGTTAAAGGTTATGGTGCAGGAGTGTATTGGGACGGATATTCTAGAAACAATTTAGTCAATAACTCAGTATTCATTCAAAATAGTTTAAGTTCCGACCAAACTGGGTCTGCATTATACTTGAATAATTTCAAAGGTGATGTAAACTTCAATATTTTCCTACAAAATCCAGATAAAATCATTGATAGTTCTTCAAGTGAAATTTCAGCTGATTATAATTGGTGGGGAAATACATTTTCTAATTTCAATCAACAATTGTGTACCAATGATTTAGGCATTACCAAATGGTTATTCTTAAATATGTCATCAAACAATTCTAATCTAGAAATTGGAGATAATGCAATTGTTACATTAGATTTAACCAATGTATATGATTCATCTTCAAATACTATTAGCCACATATCTGGAATAAATGATATTGACTTTAATCTAGTAGGAAATAAAATTAAAACTAATGTATCTAGTGTAGTCCTTAATAATGGCGTTGCAAATGTAGAGATTCAAGCACAAACTTATGGTCAAGGATCATTAGCTGCAAGTTATAATGGACTAACATCAACATTAACATTTACCATATCTAAAAAGCAATCACAAGTTAAAACTCAAATAAACAATTGTTCTGTTTATAAAGAAGAATTAATAGCTTATTTAAATGTAACTCCTAATGCTACTGGAACATTAAAAGTTTATTTAAATAATGACTTACATTCATCAATAGTTTTAAATGGTAATAACGAACTCAGTATAGATTTAACTGGTTTAAATGCAAATAACTACACATTATATGCAACATATAATGGAGATGAAAATTATTCTGGATCTTCAGATACTATTAAATTTGAAATAAAAAAAGCAGATAACAATATTCAAATTAGTGACCCATACAATGTCAACTATGGCGAAACAATTACATTAAATGTGAATAAAGGAACTGTTACTGATGGAACTTTATTTGTTGAAATAAAAAACAATAATACATCAATTTACGAGCAAAGTTATAATATTATGAATATAAATAAGATTACTTTACCTCTGCTCAATGCAGGTGATTATAATCTCTTCATTAATTATACCAGCAATAATTACTACAATTCTAATTTCAGTTCTACTTTTACTGTAAATAAACTCAATCCAGTAATTAATAAACGTATTATAAGTACAGTATATGGAAAATCAGAAATAATGTTTAATAGTTCAACTGATGGTATTTTAAAACTCAATATCTTAAACAATACCTATAGAACATTCAATATCAAATCAAACAAAGATACCTCCTTAAACCTTTCTGACATCGATGCCGGAGATTATGAAATTGAATTTGTTTTTATTCCTAATAGTCAAAATTATAATAATGCCACCAGTAAAACTCCTTTAACTATATTTAAAGCAAAACCTGCATTCAACATAACTATAAAAGATATTAACTATCTGGAATCTGCCATTTTAAATATAAATTATTTGAATAACATTACTGGATTTGCAAACATTACAATATCAAATGATGAAGGTTTTGAAATTAAATATTCAAATGTAGCTTTAAGTAATGGCAACTTTAATCGTGAATTAAACAATTTAAATGCCTCTAAATACACAGTAACATTTGCATATAGTGGAAATAACAATTATTATTCAACAACACAATCAAAAACCTTCAACGTGTTTAAAATCGATCCAATAATGATGGCTGAGGTAACTAACTCAACCTATGGTCAAACTGCAAAAATAACTGTAAATTGTAATGCTGAAGGCAATATAACAATTACAGTTGGTTCGGTTAAAACATATCCAGAACTTATAATTACTGATAAAAAAGTATCTCAGAATGTTAATGATATCGATGCAGGAACATACGATGTTACCGTAACATATAACGGCAATAACAATTATAACATTAAAACCGTGAATACTAAATTAACAATATATAAAGTATCCACTACCGTTATTGCAACTGTTGACGATATAACTTACTCACAAACAGCAGTAGTTAATGTTAAAGCTAGTGTTAATGGTGAAGTTACTGTTAAAATTGATAATACTTATATTAATAATACAAATGTAGTAGCAAATACCGTTACACCAATTACTTTTAATAATGTTCCAGCAGGATCTCATAATATTTCAGTCGTATTAACTCCATCTAACAAAAACTACAATGAATCATCATATAATACTGAATTTACTGTTTCTAAAAAACAAACCTCAATTATATTAGGTGTTGAGAATTCAGTTTATGGTGAAGAAGTGATTATTAACGTTACTGCAAGCGAAGATGGAAAAATAACTCTTAAGGTTGGAGATATTACTCGTGAGAGAAATGTTTTAGCAAATACTATGGTTAAAATTAACTTTGGAGTTTTAGCTGTGGACTCATATAATGTTGAGGCTACTTTTGATGCAGGTGTAAATTACAAACTAAGCGATAAACAAACTACATTTGTTGTATCTCCTGCAAAAGCTGAAATAACTTCAATACAAGTACAAAATAATACTTATGGTGAAAACACTACAATTAATGTTAGAACTAATGTTGATGGTGTTTTAAGTGTTAAAATTAATGGAGATACAAAAACATTCAGTATTGATGCAAATAAATTAACAACTCTTGATTTAGGAAAATATGATGCAAATAATTATAATATCGATTTAACTTTAGATGCGGGTTCAAATTATACTAAAGCAACTGGTAATGCAATGGTTACAGTTAATCCTAAACTAACAACTGTTGAACTCAATGTTAATAATAATGTTTATGGTAAAAATGTAATCGTTAATGTTACTGCTAGTGAAAACGGTAAAGTAACTGTAAATGTAGGAACCAATGTGAGGACAGTTGATGTTGAAGCTAATAAACATATTTCAATTGATTTCGGAATTTTAGATGCCAAATTTTATGAAGTTAATGCTACATTTAATGGGGGAAACAATTATGAAGAAAGTCATGATGATACTTCTTTAATAGTTTCACAAGCACAGGCAAAAATTACTGAAATCCAAGCATTAAATAAAATCTATGGTGAAAATGTCACTGTAAATGTTAAAACTAATGTTGATGGATCTTTAACAGTTAAAGTTGGAAATACTACTAAAGTTGAGGATGTGATTGCAAATCAGCTCACTCCAATTAACTTTGGTGTTCTTGATGTAAATACTTATGATTTAACATTAAATTTAAATGCAGGTAGCAATTATATTTCAGATAATAATTTAACAAAAATCACTGTTAATCCTAAAGTTGTTTCATTAACTGTAGGTGTTGTTGATTACATTTATGGAAATAATGTTATTGTTAATGTTAGTGCAAGTGAAAATGGTAAAATAACTGTTAAAGTAGGAACTATTATTAAAGATTTTAATGTTACAGCAAATAAATTAACTTCAATTGACTTCGATATTTTAGATGCAAATGATTATGAAGTTACTGCTAGTTTTGATGCAGGAAACAATTATGTATCATATCCAAAAATTGATAATATAAAAGTTACTTCTAAACCAACAGAAATAACATTAAATGTGAAAGAATATGAGTCAACCGAGAATGTAATTGTAAATGTCACAGCAACCGAAAATGGTAAAGTAACAATTAAATGCAACAACATTGTCAAAACTGCTGATGTAACCGCAAACAATGTTGCTTCAT
Source organism: Bacilli bacterium (assembly GCA_016293205.1). Classification (GTDB taxonomy): domain Bacteria; phylum Bacillota_I; class Bacilli_A; order RF39; family UBA660; genus JAEDES01. The sequence continues at coordinate 1,716 of JAEDES010000038.1, read as the reverse complement.
TTGACTTTGGTGTTTTACCTATTGGATCATATGAAGTAATAGCTAATTTCACAGCAGGAAATAATTACATTGACAGTAGTGCTTCTACTACATTTAAGGTTTTATCAAAAATCAATGATGATGACATAAGCATCTCTGTTCCTGATATTAAAGCTGGTCAAGCTAATAATATTGCAATCAGATTACCTGGTGATGCAACAGGCACCGTTAACTTGACAATTGGTAATGATACTTATACTTTTGATGTAATTAATGGTGTGGCTAATGTTAAAGTTCCAGAATTAACTGAAGGAAACTACAATTTCACAATAACTTACTCAGGAGACAACAAATATTCTTCATTCAGTAGAACTAATAGTATTAGTGTAACTAAAATTATTCCAACAACAGTAACTAGTTCAGCTATAACAACTGCCTACAATGGGGGAAAATATTTAGTTGCAACCTTAAAAGACATTAATGGCAAACCAATAGTTGGCGTTCAAGTTACTATCAATCTTAATGGTGTCAAATATCAAACAACTGACAAGAACGGTCAAGTTAAATTGTCCACTAACGGTTTAGCACCTAAAACATACACTGCAACAATTACTTTTGCAGGAAACGCTAACTATGCTAAATCAACCAAATCTGTTAAAGTTACTGTTAAAAAAGCAACTCCTAAGTTAACTGCTGGAGCAAAAACTTTCAAAAAATCAGTTAAAACCAAAAAGTATACCGTTACTTTAAAAACCAACCAAAATAAAGTAATGAAAAACACTAAAGTGTACCTTAAAGTCAACAAGAAAACGTATACTGCGAAAACCAACAGCAAAGGTGTAGCTACTTTCAAGATTACCAAGCTAACCAAGAAAGGTAAATACACAGCAGCTGTCACATACAGTGGTAGTTCCTACTACAACAAATTGACTAAGAATGTGAAAATTACAATTAAGTAGGCGCAACTTCGCCTACAACTTCTTTTATTTTTAATATGGCCTAGACCATTTAAGTTTCAGGACTTCTGCTTTGATTTATATCCACTATTTCTTTATGGATTTTACAGCGGTTCTGCCGGTCAATAAAAATAATCCTCCCAGTATATATCAATCCACCTGTTTACCTTATTTTCTTTTTATCCATTAAACACGGCAGACCTTAAATAGTTGATTGTGCATATATTGTATCACACCAAGGATAACTTAAAAATCAAATTTGGGATCATCTTCATGTCGTGGTTTGGTGATCTTCTTATTTTTATAGTTAAACAGATTGCTTAATTGTGATAATCATTGTCATTATGATTATCTCCTATGCACATTTGCTTTGTTTTAACGAAGGAATGCCTTCATATTTTTGATAGTTGTTGATTGGAAGCATATTTTAATTATGGCAATATTTTGTTATTATGGCCAGTTAATGAAAAATTCCTTCAATTGTCTCTGTTCGTATAGATAAACTTATATATTTTAATCAAGTTAATATTATGTGTATAAACTGGGGATGGTACTGTCGATGATGAAACTTTAAAGACTTATGCTTATGTAAATATTAGTTCTTACCGTGTTAAGACTGTAAAAGCACTAAAAGATGACGTTAAGACGCCAACAAATATGGCTGCAGATGCAGGAATTCGAACAAATCATATATCCAAAGTGCTTAAAGAACTTAAGGAAACTTGGGTTGCAGAATGCATCAATGAAGATTTCAGAAAAGGAAGGCTTTACAGACTTACTA
>JAEDES010000004.1 GCA_016293205.1 Bacilli bacterium | reverse complement strand
TACTACAATATTTACTAGACAATAAAATTTTCTCCCACTGGGGGTAATAGTCCAATCAAAGTCATAGAAACATTTACTTTAAAACTACTTATAATATTGTTGATATTACTAGGTATAATTACTTTTCTAAGTATTACAAAATCATTACATTTAAAACTTTTCATCAACTTAATATATTCTTCATTTGTATTAATAAATCCAGTATAAATATTAATAATTGTTACAAATATACTAATCATCATAGCCATAAATATAATTGATTTAGTATCTGCACCAATCCAAATTATTATCAAAGGACCAAGTGCAACTTTAGGTAATGAATTGAGTACTGTAAGATATGGCTCTAATACATCTGCAAGTAATTTCCACTTCCACAAACAACAAGAAATTATAAGACTTAAAATACTTGTAATAGAAAAACTAATAAATATTTCCCATAAAGTAACTAAAATATGTTTAATTAAATTTCCATTAATAAATAAATCATATATAGTTAGACAAACTTTGCTAGGTGAAGAGAACAAAAATGTATTGATAAGACCTAATCTAGAAAATAATTCCCATATAAAAATAAAAAATACAACTATAATAATTCTAAATAAACCGACCAAAAACTTTCGTTTTTTCTTTTTTTTAAAGAACTCTTTATGTTCAATATCATAAATGGACATCTAAATCCCTCCAAAGAACATCATAATATTTAGAAAAATCTTTTGATTTTCTATTATTAGTAGGAGTAGATCTATTTTCTAAAACAATTTCATATATAGATTTTATAACACCAGGTCTTTTTGTTAATACAATAACTCTATCAGACATACTTACAGCTTCTGCAATATCATGAGTAACCATAATAGCAGTCTTCTTTTCATTTTTAATAATTTTATAAATATCATCACTAATAGAAAGTCTAGATTGATAATCAAGTGCTGACATAGGTTCATCTAATAATAAAATATCTGGTTTTAAAGCAAGAGTTCTAATTAGTGCAACTCTTTGTCTCATACCTCCAGATAAATTATCTGGATATTTATCTAAAAAATCTCCAAGTCCATATTTTTCTAATAATGATATGACGTAAGAAATATTTTCCTCATTTTTTAATCCATTAACTTCTAAACCAATTAGACAATTATCTAAAATTGTTCTCCATGGAAATAAGGAATCTGTTTGCAACATATATCCAATACTTGTATTATCATCAATAATAATATCTCCATCTGTTTTATTGATTAAACCTGCTAGAATAGAAAGAATTGTTGATTTTCCACATCCACTAGGACCAACAATAGAAACAAATTCATTTTTATAAATATCTAAATCTATTCCATTTAAAGCAATAGTCATACCTTCATCAAAATGAAAACACTTCTTTAAATTCTTTAATACAAGAATCTTATTTTTCATTATAAATCAACTTATTATATGGAACTTTCTCATTTAAAGCACCATAATCAATCATAATATCTTGTAAATGATCAAATGACTTTTTTGTAAAAGTAGTAGTTTTAGGCCAAGTATCATTTTCACGATATCTTTTAATAGCTTCTTCTAAATCATTTAAAGAAGTATCAGGGAATTGACTAAGTATTACTTCAGCAACCTCTAAATCAGAGTGACTATGTACGAAGTCTAAACCTTTTTGAATTGCTTTAGTAAAATTACTAATTAATTCTTTGTTATCCTCGATATAACTTATGCGAGCAGAGTAAGATGTATAAGGAACAATTCCTCCAAGTTCACCAACACTTGCAACAACATAGCCATATCCATTTTTTTCAAGTTCTAAGGCAGTAGGTTCAAATAATGTCACAAAATCTCCTTGTCCTCCAATAAAGGCACCACTCATTGCTGCGAATGCAACAGAAGTATCAATATTTACATCTTTTCTTGGATCAATACCATTTTGTTTTAAAGCGTATTCTAGTGTCATTTCAGGCATACCGTTAGCACGTCCGCCAATTATATCTTTTCCAATTAAATCTTCTAATTTGAAATCATCAATTTTTTCTCTAGAAACAATAAATGTTCCATCTTTTTGAGTTAATTGAGCGAATGTTTTCATATAATCTTTTTCATTTTCATTATATACATAAATAGAAGCTTCACTTCCAGAAAAACCAATATCAGCATCACCTGATAATAGTGCAGCAGCAACCTTATCTGCACCAGAAGTTAAAATTAAATTAACTTTAATACCATATTCTTCAAAATATCCTTTCTCAATTGCCACATATTGAGGGGCGTAAAAAATAGTATGAGCAACTTCAGCAAGAGTAATTTCTTCTAAAGAATTATCTTTATCTTTGCCTTTATTATTAAAATTAAATAATGCAGCAGAAGCAACAAAGAATATTAAGATAGAATATAGTAAACTAATCCAAAATTTTTTTTTCATAAATCTCCTTTCACTAGTGTATTATATGAATAAAAAAATAAATGGTCCTTAAAATGTAAAGTACAAAAATATCTCTCTATAGTTTTGATAAATTAGACTAAACTATGTTAATATAAAATTAGAATAGTTAATAGGGAGAATTATATGAGTTACAAAGATAAAGCAAGTAAAATTTCACAAAAATATACAGATGTAACAACATCACTTAGCTGTGTTAAAACAATAAGTTTTGATGATAACTGGAAAGGTAAAGCAAAAGAATCACTAATTCCAGCATTAAAAAAAGCAATAGAAGAATTAGAAAAAGTGGGTAATTCTATTGAAACATTTGTATCTGCGTTACAAGAATTAGATAAATATAAAACAAAAAAAGAAAGTATTGTATCTTTAAAAAAACAATATAATTCTATATCAAGTACAAAAGAAAATGTAAAAAAGAAAAATAGTTTAGCAACTCAAATTAATAATTTAATAAGCGACAATCGTACATTGAGAAAGTCAATAGAGTCAAAATTAAGTACAATTACACCAGTTACTACAATAGTAGAATCTATGCCTATGTCTAATTTTATTTATGAAACAGGAAATGGAAATTTTGTTGTTGATGTAAAAGTTTTATTAGCAAAATTCCAAAATGGTTCTTTAAAAAAACTTGCAGATGGAGATAGCTTATATAATTATTTTACTGAAGAAGAAGTAAATCAATTAATGAATAGCATAAAGAGTGAATATCAGGGAAGATACTTAGCTGTAAACAGTGCACTCGGAATTGTTGATATGGCTGCAAGTAAAAATTTAAAATTAGACTATGATTGGGGTGGAGGTCACTCTACTATTACAAGTATAGGTCATGTTGCAACTGGTACAGATTGTAGTGCATTCGTATCCTGGGCAATTAATCAAGGAGCACCAGGAGACTTTACGACAAGAACAACTGCCGGATTAATCAATGTCGGAAAAACTATTAACTATGAAGAAGCAAGAGAGGGAGACATACTAGTTTATAACAATGGAGAAAATGGTCATGTCGTTATGGTTGTAGAAAATAATCCTGACAATAAGACTTTTGTAGTAGTAGAAGCAAATGGACAAAAACAGGGTGTTATTTTAAAAACAAGAAAATATTCTGATTTAAGAAGTAGTAATTATAAAGCAAAAGACTTATCAGAATTATATAATGAAAGTGAGAATCAAATAGTATGAGACTAATGTTTATTTCAGATATTCATGGTATAAAAACAAATTTGCCTAAAATCAAAGAAAGATTTGAAAAACTAAATTGTGATAAATTAGTAGTTCTTGGAGATTTATACTATATAGGTCCTAGAAATAAAATGATTGAAGGATACGACATAAAATATGTCCAAGAATTTCTTTCATCATTTAAAGATAAATTAATTTGTGTTAGAGGAAATTGTGATTCAGAAGTAGATATAATGGTATCTGATTTTCCTATTGTCAACGAACTAAGTTTAATTTCAACAATCAAAGAAGATTTATATTTAACTCATGGTCACATTTATAATGAAAGTAATTGGTCTAAAACAAATTCGACTCTAATATATGGTCACTTACATATACCATTTATAAATAAGATTGAAACTAATTTATATATAAATCCAGGATCGATTTCTCTTCCTAAAGAAGGTAATCCTCCATCATATTTATATTATGATGAAAATAAGTTTATTATTTATGATATAAATGACAATATATTAATGGAAAAAGAAATATAAAGAATAGTTACCTATTCTTTTTTTTGTTGACTTGAAAAACATAGTAAAAATAACTATAATAGTGAGTTAGCGAGATAAAACTTGCATTTTTTTCCTATATGTGGTATAATATAGCCACATTTAGAGAAGGGGGATAAAAAATGAAGAAATCAATCAAAAAAACAATTCTTAGTGTATTAGTTGCATTATTAGTTTTTGTTTCAACAGCAACAGCTACTTATGCAGTACCACAAACTATTACATTAGGTGGAACTGAAACATTAGAAGGATATGTTTCAGGAGTAAAATTTACAACTAAGACAACAAAAGATGGTGGATATCTATACTGTTTAGATATGAAAAAGAAAACAGCTAAAGATACTACTGCAACATTAAAAGGTCAAAGAGATGCCGGAGTAGCATATATCATTGCTAACGGATATCCAAGTAAAAGTATTACTGGTGACCGTTTAAAAGACTACTATATTACACAAACAGCAGTATGGTGGTATTTAGATGATACAACAGGAAGTTCTAACCTTAGTCAAAAATTCAAAACTACAGGTTCAGACCCACATAATATTAGACCAATCATTAAAAATTTAGTAGATAAAGCTAAAACAGCAAAAGCTAATGGTTATGCTCAAACTAAATTAACAATTACAACATCTAATAAAGATATGTCTTTATTAGATGGATACTATGTATCAAGTGAAATTACAGCTTCATCAAGCAATATTTCAACTTATACAGTAACATTATCAAATGCACCAAGTGGTACAAAAGTAGTTTCAACAAGTGGTGTTGAAAAAACTACTTTCAATGCAGGAGAAAAATTCATAATTAAAGTTCCAGGTTCAAAAGTAACAGGAACTGAATTAGATATTAAAGTTACAGCAAAAGCTACAGGATATGTTACAAAAGCATATGAATATACACCTGTAAATAATACAATGCAACCAGTAGCTTTAATTGAAACTGAAACACAAAATGTTTCATCAACAATAACATTATCAATTGAAAACTCAAAAGTAACAATTATTAAAGTTGATAAATCAACTAATCAACCATTAGCAGGGGCTAAATTAGTTGTAAAAGATTCAGCTGGTAATACAATTACTGGATGGACATCAACTACAAATGGCCACGTAATTAGAAACTTAAAACCTGGTACATATACAGTTACTGAAACATCTGCACCAAAAGGTTATAAGTTAAATACAACTCCAGTAACATTTACTGTTACAGCATCAAATCAAAATGTAACAGTAAAGGTTTACAATGAACCAAAAGAAACAGTTGTTAATATTTTAAAAGTAGATAATGAAACACAAAAACCATTAGCAGGAGCTACATTAGTAGTAAGAAAAGCTGATGGTACAGAAGTAGTAAGATTTACATCAACTACTGAACCATATGTTTTAACTAACTTAGAAGATGGAACTTATACAGTTGAGGAAATCGCTGCACCAGCAGGATACATCTTATCAAGTGAAAAGAAAACATTTACAATTGATGATAATCATTTATCACATCAAATTACTTTTGGAAATAATCCAGAAGTAAAAGTACCAGATACAGCATCTAGTTCATTAATCTTTACATTATTAGGTATTGTAATTATTTCAACAGGAATTGGATTCGTTTATAAAAATGGTAAAAAAGCATAATAATAAAAAACAAGAAAAAAGAATCTCTCCAGAAATGATAGCAATCATCGGTTCTATCACTATATTGATAGGAGGATTCTTTCTTTCTTATAATTACATCCAATCAAAAAAAGTTATGGCTTTCGACTATATCTCAAATATCTTCTACGAGCAAAATCAAGAGATTATAGTTAGTGATGGAGAACAAGAAGTAGAAGAGGAAGAAGATTTAGGGGAAGTTACTAATAACTATATTGGATACTTATCAATACCTAAAATTAATCTTAAAAAGGGATTCTTAGATAAAAGATCTCCAGATAATGATGTAGAGAAAAATATTTTAGTTGTAGAAGGTTCTTCGTATCCAACAAAAGATAAAGGTAACTTAATCTTAGCCGGACACTCTGGAACAGGATGGAAAGCTTTCTTCAATGACCTATATAAGTTAAATAAAGGTGATCAAGCTATAGTAACTTATAAAGGAAAAACATATACCTATAAAATAACAAATATCTATACACAACCAAAAGTTGGTAAGATAGCTATTTATAGAAATTATGATAAAACAACATTGACATTAATCACATGTACTAATCATGATAGTACAACACAAACAATCTATATTGCAGAATTAGAATCAATAGAATAAAAAGAATAAAAAGAATAAAAATTTAAGGGGGTGAAGGCATATGATGAAAACATCAATCATCGATAAATTAAACATCATATTTGAGTTAACAAAATCATCAAATATATTTATTGCAGTAATAGCATTTCTATTATTTATCGTAGTAGTTGCAATTACAAATAATAAGAAGAATGAATCTACAACTAAGAAAATATATCTATGTATATATGCCTTCATCATCTTAGGTATTCTAATAGCTTATTATTCATCTATTGGAAAGATGTTTGATTATATGATGAATAACTTCTTCATAGCAATATACTTTCCAAACTTAGCAATATATTTAGCAGCAATAATTACAGTTAATATAATTTTCTTAGTAAGTGTATTCAAAAACAATATTTCTAGATTTATTAAGAATTTAAATATAATTGTATTTGCTATAATGAATTATCTTTTAGCTTTAATATTAAATGTAGTTCATTCAAATAAATTAGATGTATTTACACAAACATCAGTTTATGGAAATAAAGAAGCTCAAGCATTAATAGAATTATCAAGTACAATCTTCTTAATTTGGATATTCTTCCTAGTTGTATATAAAATAATTATGATATACCAAAGAAAGATGAATCCAGTTGATGCTTATAGAGTAGAAAAAGTAGTTGTTGAAAAAAGGCAAAGAATTTTACCAAGTAATATTCGTGAAATACGCGCAACTGAAGTTGTTAAATTAGGAACAAGAGAAAGAATCTTACCAGAAAACATCAAAGAGATTCGTTCACCTAAGTTTGTTAAATCTCTACCAACAGAAGTTAAAAAACAAAGAATCTTACCAAGTAATATTAGAGAAATAAAACCTCTAGAACTTGTAAGATTAGAAACAAAAACAGTAGAGGAAAAACCAATTGCAAAACGTATTTTACCAACAAATATTAGAGAAATTAAATCTCCTAGATTTGTTAAAGAATTACCAAGAGTAAAAGCAGAAACACCAGTAATTAATCAAATTATTGAAGAACCAGTAATAACTCCAGTAGTTGAAGAAAAACCAGTTGTAAGACCAATCAGAAGACAAAACCCTTCTCTACAAGAAATAGACTTATTGCTATCTGCTTCATATGATAATTACACAATTGATGATTATAAAGCATTAAAAGAAATGCTTATGAAGAAAAAAGCAGCAAATCAACAACGTATAACTAGAAATAATATAGAAGCTAAGAAATACCAACAATTAAAAGAAATATATGAAAGCGCAAATTAATATGCGCTTTTTTTTTGCTATAAATATAATTCTAAGATATAATAGATTTAGGAAGTAGGTAAGAATATGGATTTAAACAGTTTAAATGATAGACAAAGAGAAGCAGTATTATATAATGAAGGACCACTTCTAATTATTGCAGGAGCAGGGGCAGGAAAAACAAAAACCCTTACTACAAAGATTGCATATTTAATTGAAGAAGAACATGTAAGCCCATATAATATTTTGGCCATTACATTTACAAATAAAGCTGCAAAAGAAATGAAAGATAGATTGTATTTATTAGTAGGATCAGATGCATCTAAATTACAAGTGTCAACATTCCATAGTTTTGGATTAAAACTATTAAGAGAAAATTATGAAACTCTAGGTTATGATAAAAACTTTGTAATTATGGATAGTGATGATTCATTAACAGTAGTTAAAAAGATTTTAAAGGATATGGATTTAGATCCAAAAATATATAATCCAAGAGCAATAAGAAATAAAATTAGTAGTTGTAAAAATGAAATGATGTCTCCAAAAGCATATGAAAGATATGCTATAAGTGACTATGAAAAAATAGTTCAACAAGTATATGAAAAGTATGAAACAAAACTACAAAGAAATAACTCAGTAGACTTCGATGATTTACTATTATTACCAATTGAATTATTTAAAAATAACCCAGAGACATTAGATAAGTACCAAGACTTATATAAGTATTTACTTATTGATGAGTATCAAGATACAAATGAAGCGCAATATATCTTAACAAAATTATTATGTGCTAAACATAGAAAAATTACTTGTGTAGGAGATGATTCTCAAAGTATTTATAGTTTCCGTGGAGCAAACTATAAAAATATCTTAAACTTTGAAAAAGATTATCAAGATGCTAAAACAATTCTACTTGAAGAAAATTATCGTTCTACAAGTACAATTCTAGATGCTGCAAACCAAGTAATTAAAAACAATCTACAAAGAAAAGATAAAAACCTTTGGACTAATAGAGGTGTAGGAGAAAAGATAAAATACTATAGAGCATATAATGAAAGAGATGAAGCTCAATATGTAATAAGAAAAGTAAAAGAATTAGTAAATAGAGGAACTGAATATCAAGATATATCTGTTCTATATAGAACTAATGCACAATCTCGTGTACTTGAAGAAGAAATGTTAAAAGAGAATTTACCATATAGGGTAATTGGAAGTTTCTATTTCTATTCAAGAAAAGAAATTAAAGACTTAATTGCATACTTAAGACTTATTCATAATTCAAAAGACAATGTTAGTTTATTAAGAGTTATTAACACTCCAAAAAGAGGAATTGGTTTAAAAACAATTGAAAATCTAACAGAACAAGCTGACTTAAATGGAACAAGTATTTATGAAGCAATATCTTCTGGAAAAGAATTAGAATTTAAATCAACAATTGAAAAATTAAAACTATTATCAGATGAACTAACTCTTACAGAATTAATTGATAAAGTACTAGATGCTTCTGGATTAAGAGCAGAACTTGAATCAGAAAAATCCTTAGAAGCAGAAGTTCGTCTAGAAAACTTAGAAGAATTTAAATCTATTACAAAATCATTTGAAGAAAGAGAAGGATTAATATCATTAGAAGATTTCTTATTAGAGATTAGTTTAATAAGTGATGTAGAAGAATATAAAGATGATCCAAATAGAATTTCTTTAATGACTGTTCACTCAGTAAAAGGACTAGAATTTAATCATGTATTCGTAGTTGGTATGGAAGAAGGAATCTTCCCACATATGAATTCACTAATGGAAAATTCTGAACTAGAAGAAGAAAGACGACTATGTTATGTAGCTATAACAAGAGCAAAAGATGATCTACATCTAATAAATGCACGTCGCCGTACTTTATTCGGTAAAGAACAAATTAATCCAGTAAGTAGATTTATAAGTGAGATTCCTGCTGACTTAATGGAATCAAATGTTAAAGATGAAATACCACAAAAAGTAGAAAAGATAGATAAAAAAGAAGTATTTAGGGAAGAAGACGTGGATTACCAAGTGGGTGACTTCGTATATCACGAAACATTTGGAACTGGTAAAATTGTTGAAGTAACAAATACATTAGTAAGTGTTGCATTCAAACATCCACATGGAATAAAGAAACTAATGAAAAATCATAAAAAGCTATCAAAAGTATAATTAGTAAAAGGAGGAATATTATGAATAAAGATATTACACTAGTTATTTTAGCTGCCGGAATGGGAAGTAGATTTGGAGGACTAAAACAAATTGAACCAATGGGACCTAATGGAGAGTTTATTATTGACTACTCTGTATATGATGCTATTAAAGCAGGGTTTACAAAAATTGTTTTCTTAATTAAAGAAGAAAATTATGATATTTTTAAAGAAACAATTGGTGCAAGAGTTGAACCTCATATCAATGTAGAATACTGTTTCCAAAAGAATGATAACCTTCCAACAGGATATGAAATGCCTGCTGATAGAGTTAAACCATTAGGAACTGCACATGCTATTTTATGTTGTAAAAATAATGTTCATGAACCATTCATGATTATTAATGCCGATGATTTCTATGGAAGAGATGCCTTCATGCAAGGTGCTAAATTCTTAAAAGAACTAAAAGATGAAAGACCTTATCCATATGGAATGGTAGGATACTTAGTAAAAAATACAATTACAGAAAATGGTTCAGTAAAACGTGGGGTATGTGAAGTATCAGGAGATTCGTTAGTAAAACTAACAGAAAGTTCAGTACAAAGAGTTGATGATAAAATTATTGCAACTCCATTAAGTGGACAACCTGCATTCGAAGTACAAGAAGATGATACAGTATCAATGAATATGTTATTATTCACTCCAAGTGTTTTTGAATATATTGAAGATGGATTTCCAGCTTTCTTAGATGCTAATAAAGATAACTTAGAAAAATGTGAATATTTAATTCCAGATGTATTATTTAATGCAATTGAAGATAAATATGCTACATGTAAAGCATTAAAAACAACTTCAACATGGTATGGTGTAACTTATCGTGAGGATATGGATAATGTAAAAGCATCAATTAAAAACTTAGTTGATATTAATGAATATCCAAATCATTTATGGGAAAAATAAAACAAAAGAAGATATGTCAAATATCTTCTTTTTATATACTAAAAATGATATAATATTTATAGGTGATAACATGGTAAAACAAGGAATAATTAATGAAAGAGAATTACCAATTGCAATAAATATTTTTTTATCAGTATTTTCGCATATTCCAGAAAAAACAACTATAAAAAAAGAACCGCAAATAGGTCAAATAGTAGCTCAAACTGCACAAGTTTATCATGGTAATTATCAAATAAATCAATACTTACATTTTGATAAATACAATAAGATGGTCTCAGAATTTTATGAACTTCTAGATAGTAAATTTGGTCACTGTAATTTATCACTTTTTTATAAGAATTTTAAAACTCTAAAAATAAAAGAAAGAAGAAAAGATTTACTTGATTATTTAAATATTTTATTATCTGGAGAATCAACAGCAGCAGAATATGATCAAAGAAGAAATAAAATGTATGTTGTTGATAAAAATGAACATAAATTAAGAAATATTATTGCCCATGAACTATTACATATGGCAACAAGCAAAGAAGACGATCAAGTATTATGTTGTGGATTTCAGCAAATAAATAAAAAAACAAAAACTAATCTTGGAATAGCTTTAAACGAAGGATATACAGAACATCTTAATCAACAACATTTCTTTCCAGATTATTTTGATGATTCATACTTACATGAACAAAGCATTGCATATGAATTTGAAAAAATTATTGGTAGAGTAAAAATGGAAAAATTATATTTTGAAGCTGATTTATATGGATTGATACAAGAATTAACAAAGTATGCATCAGTGGAAGAAATAATTACATTTTTAAGAGATTTTGATAAGTTACATACTAAACCAGTACCAATAGAACAAAAAGAAAAAGAATTTAAAGCACTACGTAAACGAATAGCAGAAATATATTTAAGAAAACAAAAAATGCTTCTAGATCAAGGAAAAATATCAGAAGATACATACAAAGAAAATAAACTAATACATGCAGATATTTTTGTTAATCAAGAAATATCATTTTCTGAAGGAGCGATTGTATCTATAGAAGATGGAAGAATTAAAATAATAGATTCTAATAGAGGAGTGTTTTCTGCAGAGAATGCTGATTTCTATTTAAGTAATAATAACTTAGACGAAATAATAGATATTATGGATCCTAAATATTATTCTCATGATACACTAGGAGACATAAGAAAAGAAAGACAAAGAGGATAGATTATGAAAGAAAGAATGAATGAATTAATAGATATAATTAATGAAGCAGATTATAATTATCATACTCTAGATAATCCAACTATAACTGACCAAGAATATGATAAATTTTTAAGAGAATTAAACGAAATAGAAGAAGAACATCCAGACTGGATTAGAGAAGATTCACCAACCCAACATGCAGGTGGAAAAATAATTGATAGTTTTGAAAAAGTAACTCATAAGATTCCGATGATGTCTTTAAGTAATGTATTTTCAGAAAGTGAAATTGCATCATTTGATGAAAAAATAAGAAAAGAAAATATCAATCCAAAATATGTGTGTGAATTAAAAATCGACGGACTTTCAGTATCACTTTTATATGAAAAAGGAAAACTAGTTCGAGCAGCAACAAGAGGGGATGGAGTTACAGGAGAAGACATAACTCATAATGCGAAAACTATTAAAACAATCCCTTTAAAATTAAAAGAAGAAGTTGATATTGAAGTACGTGGAGAAATCTTCATGAATAAAAAAACACTTGAAGAATTAAATGAAAAACGTAAAAAAGAAAATCAACCATTATTACAAAATTGTCGTAATGCCGCAGCTGGATCAATTAGACAATTAGATTCTAAAGTAGCAGCGGAAAGAAAATTAGATACATATATTTATCATTTACCCAATCCAGAAGATTATGGATTAAAAACACATCAAGAAGCACTAGATTTTATGACACGATTAGGATTTAAAACTAATAACAATAATCGCTTAGTAGGAACAGTAGAAGAAATATATGAGTTTATTAGGGAAAAAGGAGCGTTAAGATCAGAATTACCATATGATATAGATGGTGTTGTAATAAAAGTAAATAATATAGATGAACAAAAGAAATTAGGGTATACTGCAAAATATCCAAAATGGGCAACTGCTTATAAATTCCCAGCACAAGAGGTATTAACTAAATTAACTAATATTATTTTTACAGTAGGTAGAACAGGTCAAATTACACCTAATGCTGTTTTAGAACCAGTTATAGTTGCAGGATCAACAATTTCTAGAGCAACGCTTCATAATGAAGATTATGTTATGGAAAAAGGTTTAAAAATAGGTGATATAGTTTCTATTAGAAAAGCAGGAGATGTAATCCCAGAAGTAGTAGAGGCAAAAGTAGAAAGAAGAACAGGTACAGAAAAAGATTTCGAAATGATAACAACTTGCCCAATGTGTGAATCTACTCTAATGAAAAAGGAAGGACAAGTAGATTACTACTGTATGAATCCTAAATGTCCAGCAAGACATATCGAAGGACTAATTCACTTTGCGTCACGTGATGCTATGAATATTGATGGACTAGGTGAAAGAATAATAGAAGACTTTTATAATTTCCATTTTATAAGTAACCTTGCAGATATCTACTCATTAAAACAATATGAAAAAGACTTAGTAAGATTAGAAGGCTTTGGAGATAAATCAGTAACTAATTTATTAGAAGCAATTGAAAATAGTAAAAATAATTCTTTAGAAAGATTAATCTTTGGATTAGGAATTCCTCATGTAGGAGCAAAAACTGCTAAAGTATTAGCAGCAAAGTTTGAAACATTAGATAACTTAATCAATGCAACAGAAGAAGAACTAACAAAGATTCCAGATATTGGAGATATCATTGCTAAAAGTCTAATTTCATACTTTAATGATAATCATAATAGAGGAATAGTAGAAGAATTAAAAGAATTAGGACTAAACACAACATATTTGGGACAAAAAGTAGTAGAAAATGAATTATTCTCAGGAAAATCATTTGTTCTAACAGGAACACTAACAATGTATACAAGAGATGAAGCAAAAGAAAAGATTGAATCTCTTGGTGGAAAAACAGTAGATTCTGTTTCTAAGAAAACATCAGTTGTAATCGTAGGAGATGCACCAGGTAGTAAATATAGAAAAGCACAAGAACTTGGAATAGAAATTTGGACAGAAGAACAATTTAAAGAAAAACTTGAGTCTTAATTACATTGTAATAATAAAAAAAATATGGTACAATGTGCCTATAGTAGAGAGGTGAAAATATGAAAAAAGTAGCAGCTAAAAACAAAACACAAAAAACAAAGAAGAGAACAAAAATCAAAGGATTAGAAGAATATAAAGAAGATGATTTGGATCTAGATGAAGATTATGAAGAACTAGATTTTGATGACGATGAAGATGAAGTAGAAGAAAAACCAAAAAAGAAAAAAACTACACGTCGTAAAAGTAAAAAGAAATTAAAAGATCAAAATGAGTTTTATAGAAAGATTATTAATGCCGTATTTGGAATTATCGTAGTATTATTAATTATTACTGCAGTAGATGTAATTGCTGTAGCAAGATACGACTCAGGACCATTCTTTGCTATTAATTTTAAAACATACAAAGATGGTGGAACTAGAGTATATTATGGATTAGGTTATAAAGTAATAAATTATAATGTAACTGAAGGTCGTAAAGGTAAAGTAGTAGGATCTTGGTTTATGCCATACTCAGTAGTATCTACAAAAATTGATGTTCTAGACTTAGCATTAGAATTTGAAAGAGATAAAAATGTTGTAAGTAAAAAATTCCATAATCAATACTTAGAAGTAATTGGAGAAATTTCTAAAATAGATGAAGAAAAGAAATTAGTAGAAATTGAATATGTTGATGCTGGCGGAAAATATTCATTACTTGTAAAAGGAAATTTAACTGATGAAGTAATTATGTCTACATATAATGCGGGAGAAAAAGTTCATTTATTAGGAACTGCTAAAGTATTTAAAGCAAAAACTGAAACAGAACCAAATACTATTGAATTAGAAGGATGTTTCATAAAAGGAATAATTGAATAATAAGAGTTGAAAAACTCTTATTTTTTTTGAAAAAATACTTATATCTCGTTTTGTATATAACAAAACTGTGATATAATAAGGAAAGTTAAGGGAGGAAACCATCATGGAAGAAAAGTTAACAAGAGAAGAAGTACTACATGTAGCAGAACTAGCTCGTATAAAAATTACAGAAGAAGAGATAGAAAGATACCAAGTACAGTTAAAGCAGCTTTTAAATGATGTTGAAAAAATAAATGACGTTAAAGGATATGATGATGAAATTTTAATTGCTAGTTGGTATGCGCCAACAACATTAAGAGAAGACACATCAAAAGAAATGTTAAATCCAAAAGAAGTAGTGGAAAACGCTCCGCGTCACAGTGGAAATTATATTGAAGTTCCAGTTGTAATTAGTGAGGAGGCTTAATATGAGATATTTAGATAAAAGCATAGAAGAATTACACGAACTATTAAAAAGTAAAACAATTAAGCCAATTGATTTAGTAGAAGAAGCATTTGCAAGAATTGAAGAAAATAAAGATTTAAATGCATACATTACTTTAAATAAAGAAGAAGCTTTAAAACAAGCAAAAGAATTAGAAGATAAAGAAGTAGATAATGTATTGTTTGGAATACCAATAGCAGTTAAAGATAATATCATAACAAAAGGATTAAGAACTACATGTGCATCTCATATGTTAGATAACTTTACTCCAATATATGATGCTACAATTGTAGAAAAATTAAAAGAAAAGAATATGATTATTATCGGTAAAACAAATATGGATGAATTTGCAATGGGTTCATCAAGTAGAACAAGTTATTTTGGAGCACCAAAAAACCCATGGAATAATGAAAAAATATCTGGAGGATCATCAGGAGGATCAGCAACAACTATTGCCTCTCGTGATGTACCACTAGCATTAGGTAGTGACACAGGAGGTTCAATTAGACAACCTGCAAGTTACTGCGGAATCGTAGGCATGAAACCAACATATGGAAGAATTTCTAGATATGGGTTAGTAGCATTTGCTTCAAGTCTAGACCAAATTGGTCCAATGACAAGAAATGTTTATGAAAATGCTTTATTACTAAATGCTATAGTAGGTAAAGACGAAAAAGACTTAACATCTGCAAACAAGCCAGTTGAAGATTTCACAAGATTAATTGGACAAGATATTAAAGGCATGAAAATAGCAGTTCCAAATTATTTTATGAGTGATATCGTTGAAGATAATATTAGAATTCAAATTGAAGAAACAATTAAAATGTTAAAAGATAAGGGAGCAGTAGTAGACTATGTAGATGTAAAATACTTAGAAAATGCTGTAACACTATATCAAATTATTGCTATGGGAGAAGCAAGTTCTAACTTAGCAAGATTCGATGGAATTAGATATGGTCATTCAAAAGAAAATCCAGAAAATATTGAAGACTTATACTATGGAACAAGACAAGAAGGATTTGGAAACGAAGTAAAAAGAAGAATCATGGTCGGTTCATATTTACTAAGTGGTGAAAATGCCAAAACATATTATAATAAAGCTCTATCAATTAGAGATGATATGAAAAAAGAATTTACAAAAGTATTTGAAAATTATGATTTAATCATTGGTCCAACGACAACAACAACAGCATATAATTTAACAGATTCAATGGATGATCCAAGAAAAACATTCATGGATGATGTGCTAGTAATTCCAGTAAATATGGCTGGATTACCAGGATTAAATGTACCAGTAGGATTTGATAAAGAACATATGCCAATTGGATTACATATCATAGGAAATTCTTTTGAAGAAGCAAAAATATACCAATTAGCAAATTTCATTGAAAAAGAATTAAACTTAAACCTAGAAGTAAGAGGTGAAAATAATGACTAATTATATTCCAACAATCGGTATTGAAGTACACGTAGAATTAAAAACAAAAACAAAAATATTTTCACCATCAGTAAATGGTTATGGAGAAATGGCTAACTCATTAACAAACGTTATTGATTTAGGATATCCAGGAACACTACCAACTTTAAATAAAGAAGTAGTAAACTTAGCAATTAAGGCAGCAACAGTCCTAAATTGTAAAATAAGAAGAGAAATGCATTTTGATAGAAAGAATTATTTCTATCCAGATAACTCAAAGAACTATCAAATTACTCAATCTAGAACTCCAATCGGATATGATGGATATGTTGAAATTGATGTAAACGGTACAAAGAAAAAGATTGAGATCTTAGAAATGCATATTGAAGAAGATACATGTAAGTCTACTCATAGAGGAAATAAAACACTTCTAGACTTTAATAGAGCAGGAGTACCTCTAATTGAAATAGTAACTAAACCATGTATTGCAACAGCAGAAGAAGCTAAATTATACTTAGAAAAATTAAAAGAATTATTATTCTATAGTGATATTAGTGATTGTAAGATGGAAGAAGGTTCAATGAGAGCAGATGCTAACGTATCTATTAGAAAAAATGAATCTGATCCATTCGGAACAAAATGCGAAATTAAAAATATTGGTTCAATCTCAAATGTTGGAGTAAGTATCGAAAAAGAAATTATTCGTCAAGCAGAACTTCTTGATAAAGGAGAAACATTCCAAGAACAAACAAGAAGATATGATGATAAATTAGGCAATACTGTTCTAATGAGAGTAAAGGAAACAGGAAATGATTATCGATATTTCCCAGAACCAGATATTCCATACTTATATGTAACAGATGAAATGATTGAAGAAGTAAAGAAAACAATCCCAATGTTACCAGATAAAAGAAGAGAAGTTTATGTATCTAAAGGAGTATCTGAAATAAACGCTAATAAGTTAATTCAAAATAGACCATTAAGTGATTATTTCAATACAATGTTAGAAGATAATACAAACTTCAAAATAGCATCTAACTTATTATTAGGAGATATATCTGCATACTTAAATAAAAATGAAAAAGTAATAACAGATACAACTCTTACAAAAGAAAGATTTATTGAACTTATCAAAAATATGGAAGATAATACTTTAACAAGTAAAAACTTAAAAGATATTATTGATAAGATTTTAGAATCAACTGATTCAATTGAAAAAATAATTAAAGACTCAGGTATTGAAAATATAACAGATGATTCTGCAATTAGAGAAGTAATTGTAAAAATAATTGAAGCAAATCCACAAGGTATTGCTGATTATAAGGAACGTCCTGATAGAGCCTTAAAATTCTTCATGGGACAAGTAATGAAAGAAACTAAAGGATCAGCAAATCCACAAATGGCAACTGAAATTCTTAAAGAAGAATTATCGAACAAATAGTTCATTGAAAAAGAATAATACATAGTGTATAATAAAAATACTAGGATGTGATAATATGAATTTTATTAAAAGAAATAAAAAATTACTTGTAGTTATTACTGTATTTTTAGTAGCTTTAGTAGCTGCAATTCAACTAAAAAATATTCTTTACCCAAGTGGTGGAGCTATATATGGTAATCGTTTAGACGGTATTGAAGAAGTTAAACTAGCAGAAGATTTAGATAAACAAATTCAAGAAAAACTAAAAGATTTTGTATCAAAAGTAGAAGTAAGAACATCAGGAAGAATTATTAATATAACAATGATTGTTAACCCTGATATTTCATCATCAGTAGCTAAAGATAATTCTAAAAAAATCTTTGAATTATTTGCTGAAAAACAATTAAACTACTATGATATACAAGTATTCTTAAAGAAAGAAACAGATGCAACTGATTTCCCAATTATTGGATACAAACATCAAAATAAAGATGGATTTACATGGACAAAAGATAGAGCATAGAAGGAGTACAGAAGATGAAGAAAAAGTTATATATAGTAATCTTTGCTTTTATAATAGCTGTAGTAGCCTTCTTTTTTGTCTATCGTTATTATAATAAACAAGATAAAACAACAACCTTAACAGTCCAAGAAAAACAATGGGTACAATCAAATAAAGATCAAACATATGACTTTGAAGTAGTAAATGATTATCCATTATATGGATTAAACGGTTCAGGATTAATTTTTAACTTCGTAGAAGACTTCCAAAAAGATATCGACTTAGAATTTAACTTAATCCCATACTTAAAAGGTTCAGAGACTACAACAGATAGTTTTAGAATTAGAATTTTAGATAATGGTGAAGAACTATCAGAAAAAGATTTATATTTATTTACTGATAACTATATTGCAGTAGGTAAAGAATATCAAAGAATTAGTCATATTAAAGACATGAAGAATATGACAATTGGTGTATTTGATGAAGATGCATCAGATGTAAGTTATTACTTAAAGAGTGGAACAAACTTATCATATAAAAAATATGGAAAGATTGAAGAACTATATACATCATTAGATAATAATGAAGTAAATATGATTATCATTCCAAATATTATGTATTTAAACTACGTAATTGAAAACGATAAATATTCAATTAACTATTATTTTAATGAAATGCAAAAGACTATTGTTCTAACATTAAGTAATAATAATGAAAAACTTAATAAGATTGTAACTAAATATTATAATAAATGGCGTTTAACAAAATATGTAGAAGAATATAATGCTGCATACTTAGATTTCTATTTAGATGTTAATAAATTAAATGCTAAAGAAAAAGCATCTTTAATATCTAAAAACTATGTATATGGATTTATTGAAAATGAACCATATGAAATCAAAGTAAATGGAAAAGTAGCAGGTATTGCTGGAGAATATGTTGATAGAATTGCTCGTTTAGCAAATATTAATTTCAAATATAAGAAATATTCATCTCCAGAAGCTTTAGAAAAAGCTGTTAAAAAAGGTGATGTAGATGTATTCTTTGATTACTACAACATTTCAAATAATAAATATACTCCAACAGTATCAACATTTATTGAAGACTATGTTGTACTAGGAAAACAAAAAGATAATCACGTAGTAACATCATTCGAAAGTTTAAAAGGACAAAAAATTATCATGTTAGAAGATAACTCACTATATCATTACTTTAGTAATAATTCTCGAGCTAAAATAAAAACATATGATAATTTAGATGACTTAGTTAAAAAAGCAGAAGATTATCTTATTGTAGTTGATTATGAAATCTATTCTCATTATCAAAAATCTAAATTTAAAGATTATAACTTAATCTATAAAGATACAATGATGAATGATTATAAGTTTATGGTAAAATCAGATAACAAAGCATTCTTTAATTTATTTAATTATATAATCAATACAAATTCTTACTATAACTATAGAAATACAGGTATTGAAAGAATGAATGCTTCAATCTTAGAAGATTCTACATTTGAACAAGTATATACAATTGTTTTAGCAATTATCTTTATACCATTAATTTCATTTGGAGTAATTTGGTTAATTATAAAGAAGAAAAATGAAGTTAAAAAGATTAAAGCATCTGATAGACACAAATATACAGATATGTTAACTTCATTAAAGAATAGAAATTATTTAAATGCTAAAATGAATGAATGGGAAGATTGCAAAGTATTCCCACAATCAATCGTTATGGTTGACTTAAACAATGTTAAATATGTTAATGACAACTATGGTCACGAAGAAGGGGACCAATTAATCATTAAAGCCGCAAGTATTTTAGTTAATACTCAATTAGAAAATAGTGAAGTAATCAGAACTGACGGAAATGAATTCTTAATCTACTTAGTAGGTTATAGTGATAGACAAATCGCAACATACACTAAGAAGTTAGAAAAAGAAATGAAATCACTTCCACATGAATTTGGAGCAGCTATTGGTTATAGCATGATCACTGATGAAATTAAAACATTAGATGATGCTATCAATGAAGCTACTTTAGAAATGATTACAAATAAAGAAGAATATAGGTAGGAAAAAGTATTATGGAGCAAGCAAGAGGCTTTTTAAAAGAACTTATCAAGATAATAAGAAAGCCAGAGATGAGGATTTTACCTGGTCAGCTTGCTTTTTTTCTTGTTATGTCAATAATTCCAACAATAGCCTTAGTTGGAGTAATTACAAATAGTTTAAATATCCCAATGGATGCCGTAAAATTAACAATATCTTCATCAATTCCAAAAGATATTGCCGATGTTTTAACAGACATATTAGGAGGACAAGGATTTAACTTTAATATCGCAGTCTTCTTTATATCAGCATTCCTATTAGCATCCAATGGAACACACTCGATGATAATAACATCAAACGAAATATATAAATTAGAACCAGATAGTATTTTAAAAAGAAGATTAAAAGCTATAATGATGATATTCATTATGTTAGGATTATTCTTATTCTTATTTATAGTACCAGTATGTGGAGATACAATCTTTGCCTTATTAAGATACTATTTAGAAGATTTTAAACCAATAGAAATAATCTATCAAATCTATCAATTATTAAAATATCCAATTACTATTTTCATCCTATATGGAAATATTCGTCTATTATATACAATAGCACCTGATGAAAAAGTAGCTAGTATAACAACTAGAAAAGGAGCAATATTCACAACAATAGGTTGGGTTCTAGCAACAGAAATATATTCATTCTATATTGGAACATTTGCAAGTTACTCAATATTTTATGGAAGTATTTCAAATATTTTAGTATTACTATTATGGGTTTATATCTTATCATATATCTTTGTTTTAGGTATGGGTCTAAATGCTGGAGAATATCACTTAAAACAACAAGAAAATATTGAATAAAAGAATCACTTGATTCTTTTTTCTTTTTTATAAATAATTGAAAAAACATCCACCTAGTGATATAATAAAATAAGCGAGGTATAAGATAATGAAGAGATTAAAAGTTAGCTTAAAGAAAACAAAAGACAAAATAAAAAAATATATAAAAAGAGTAAAAACAGAAAATTTACATAAAGAGTATTTTAAAAATAATATCTTATTTATTACTTTTGTTCTAACAACTGTTTTATCTTCAACTTTATTAAGATTCTTCTGCATGAACACCTTAGAAAATTACTTATCAATTAAACCAATAATAGCAGATTTAGCAGTTGTAATTATATTAGGATCATTAGGATA
Source organism: Bacilli bacterium (assembly GCA_016293205.1). Lineage (GTDB taxonomy): Bacteria > Bacillota_I > Bacilli_A > RF39 > UBA660 > JAEDES01. The sequence continues at coordinate 55,141 of JAEDES010000004.1, read as the reverse complement.
TTTATTTAAACCAAAACATCGTTTTGCATATTACATGGGAATGAATATTTTCTTAACTGCAATATGTATGATAAATTCTGTTTATTATACTTTCTATACATCATTCGCATCAATTTCAATGTTATCACTAACACAATATGTTGGTGCAGTAGGAGATGCAGTAGTAGAAAACGTCTTACAATTAAAAGATTTAATTTATATTCTTTCACCAATTACAATGTATTATGTACATTTAAAATTAAAGAAAACAAATTATTATAAAAGAGTAGAAGTAAAATCAGAAAGAAAGAAGCGTTCTTTAAAGACAGCATCTGTAGGATTTGCCCTTGCTATTTTATTTTTACTAACAATGACAACTCTAGATGTATCAAGATTTGCAAAACAATGGAATAAAGAATACATAGTAATGAGATTCGGTATATATGTATATCAAGGAAATGACTTGATTGTATCAATTCAACCAAAGATTAATTCAATGTTTGGATATGATAAAGCCAAAACAAAATTTGAACAATACTTTGAAGGAAAAGACGAAGTTCAAACAAATAAATATACAAATATATTTGAAGGAAAAAATGTTATTGCAATTCATGCAGAAAGTATGCAAGCAAACGCTATTGGAATGACATTTAATGGACAAGAAGTAACTCCAACTTTAAATAAATTAGTAAGTGAAGGAATGTATTTTTCAAACTTCTATTCACAAGTAAGTGTAGGTACAAGTAGTGATGCAGAGTTAACTTATAATACATCTCTAATGCCTACAAAGAGTGGAACTGCATTTGTATCATACTCAAATAGAAAATATATATCAACACCAAGTCTTTTAAAAGAAAAAGGATATTATACATTTAGTATGCATGCTAATAATGCAGACTTCTGGAACAGAAGAACAATGCATCAAAGTTTAGGTTATGATAGATTCTACAGTAAAGCAGACTACAAAGTACCTGAAGAAGATGTAATTGGACTTGGTCTAAATGATAAATCATTCTTTGAACAATCAGTTGAAAAAATTAAAAAGATTAATAAAAAACATGAATCATGGTATGGATTATTAATTATGTTAACAAACCATACACCATTCTCAGATGTAGATAAATATGGAGAATTCCCTGTAGATATAAAAGAAACAGTACAAGATGAAAATGGTAATCCAGTAGAAGTAACATATCCTTATATGGAAGGAACTAAACTAGGAAATTACTTTAAATCATATCACTATGCTGATGAGGCTTTAGGTGAATTTATCCAAAAATTAGATGCAGAAGGACTATTAGAAAATACAGTGCTTATAATCTACGGAGACCATGATGCACGTTTATCAAAGAAAGATTACAATTTACTATATAACTATGATAAAGAAAATGATGACATCTTAGATGAAGATGATCCAAACTATAAAGAGTATGATTCATATCAATATGAATTAGGAAGAAAAGTACCATTCATTATCTGGACAAAAGACATGGATGGAACTGAAATGAATAAAGAAGTTACAAACGTTATGGGAATGTATGATGTAATGCCAACTCTTGGTAATATGTTAGGTTTCTATAACAAATATCAACTAGGTCATGATATTTTCAATATTAAAGAAAATAACATAGTAGTTTTCCCTAATGGAAATTGGGTAACAAATAAAGTATATTATAATAGTCAAAAAGGAGAATATCTATCTCTAACAGGTGAAGCTATAAGCGAAGATGAAATTAAAAAGAATAATGCTTATACAACTGAATTATTAGATGTATCCAATGACATAATTGTATTTGACTTATTAAATCCAAAAGAAGAAAGTCAAATGAAAAATATCCAAGAATAGAAAGGAGAACTTATATGAAATTAAAAAAAGGACCAAAGATTGTAATAATAATTATTGCAGTATTATTACTAATAGCAGCAGTAGTAGCATTATTTATAACATTAAAACCAAAAACTACAAAAGTTGATGAAGTTAAAATACTAAATACAATTGAAAAATATGATTATCATCTAAAAGATACTAAAACAAAAAGATATAAATCAATGTTTAGAGAATTAGAAGATATTTTAAAAGCTAAAGAAGTAGATGAAAAATTATATGTACAAAAAATAACAGAAATGTTTATTTATGATTTCTATTCATTAGCAGATAAAAGTGCAAAAACAGATGTTGGAGGATTAGACTTCGTACATCCAAATGCTATTCAAAACTTTTTAGTAAACGCAGAAGATACTTATTATAAATATGTTGAAAATAACATTTATGGAGATAGAACTCAAAAACTTCCAGAAGTAGATGAAATATTAATAAATGCAACAAAAAAAACTACATATATTTATAATAATACTGAATATGAAGCATATAAGATAAATGTAGGATGGAGTTATACAACAGAAGAGTTCTCATCATATCAAAAGAACGCAGCATTAACATTTATTAAAGATGGTATTAAATTATATCTAGTAGAATTAAAATAGGCTAAAAAGCCTATTTTTATTTGTTTAAAGATATAAAAAAAGATGACTAAGTCATCTTCTTATTACTCTGTTTCAGTTGATGGAGTAGAAGGTTCTTCTGTTTTAGGAGTTTCATTAGAAGGCTTATCTTCTTTTGAAGTTTCCTTATCTTTTGATTCTTCCTCTTCATCATCTTCTTCTATAACAACTTTTTTATTTAATGTTAATACTAATTTATTTTTCCCAATCTTATCAATTCTTTTTCTTTCTGGATAATTTTGATTAATAACAGTTTCTCCATCACCAACAAATTCATAATTTAATCCAAGTGATTCTGCTCTTGCAGTAGCTTGAGCTTTAGACAATCCAATAAAACTTGGAAGTAATGAATAAGTACCAGTAGTAGCATATCCTTTACCAATAATGGTCTTCTCATATACTTTATTAATTGAGAAACTAAATTCAGTAATATTTTTATGAGGTACCAATTCTAGATTTTCTTTCATTGCTTGAACAATTGCATCTCTACTTCTTGTATTAGGTACATAGTTATAAAGAACCATTCTCATACGTTCATCATAAATCATTTGATCAGCACCACTTAAAAACATTTGTTGAATATTGATTAAATCAGATTGTTCACTACTACGTTTAATAATATCTTTTCCAACATTATAGAATTCTAATATTTGTTTAGTAGTAAGGTTAGTATCTAAACTATTAGAAACAGTATTTAATATTGTTCTAAACTTAGATACTTCAGTAATTGTTCTCATTTTATTAATTAGAGCCATAATAATTTCTTGTTGGTGTTCAGCTCTACCAAAATCACCATTAGCAAGTTGTTTTCTATTTCTTGCAAAAGTTAATGCTTGTTCACCATTAAGTGTTTGTCTACCAGCTTGAATACATACTGTGTCTTCACGGTTAGAGTTATCAGTACATAAGGTATGAGGTACATCAACTTCAACACCACCAACAGCATCAACTAATTTAACTAAACCTTTAAAGTTAATCTTTGCATAATAATCAATATTTACTCCAAAGAAATCTTGAATTGTATTCATCATACAATCATTACCATATGCAGCGGCATGAGTAATCTTATTTTCATCTTTACCAGGCCAACATGCAATAGGTAAGTAACTATCTCTTGGAATAGATACCATAGTTGCATTTAATGTTTTAGGATTAAATGTAAGTAAGATTAATGTATCTCCATTTGCAATAGCATTCTTAGTTAAAACTTCAGCAGTAGAATCAATTCCCATTAATAACATAGTAAATGGTTCAGTAACTGACTTATTAGAAGAAGCTATCTCCTTTTGAGATGTTTCAGTCTTTTTCATATCTTTTTCTTTACTAATAATAACTTTAGTATCAGTAGCAATATTTTCATATCCAGAAATTACTTCAAACATTTCAACATAACTACTAGAAATAAGCATTGCATCGATTTCATCAGCATATAAATCAACAACCATAGTAGAGTAGTCAGAATATTTTACTAATTGATTTTCATCATTTAAATTATGTTCACTAACAATCTCTTGTGGAATAATATATCCTTCAGGAGATTTTTCATCATCTAATATTGCTATTTTATAATTCTTAATATCACTAATCTTTTGAGCATTATTAGTAGCCATAGTAACTAAACTAGAAGAGTAGGTTACAACATCTTTATTAATTTTAGATATTTCATTATATATAAAGTTAATAAGTATACTAACAATAATACAAATAATTATATAGATAATCATAAATATCATCGTACCAACTTTTTTCTTTCTTTTCTTCTTTTTCTTACTCTTATGGAATACTTTTAATATTAATAATAAATCAATAAAAGCAATAATACCCATCGCTATATAACGAAGCATATTTTCAATAGAATCTAATAAAGTTAAACTATAAATAGTATAAATACTAGAAATAATAGTAATAAATAATATTAATTTTAAAAAGAAATTAAATATGGACTTCTTCTCTTTAACCTTTTCAAGTACCTCATCAGTAGAGTTATCTTTTACTGCAGTTAGGTTTTTTATCTCTTTAGTATCAGTCTTAGTAGTTTTTTTCTTCTTTATTTTCCTTTCCTCTTTTAATTTTTTCTTTTCTTCTTTAGCTTGAAGTTTTTCTTCTTTTGTCTTTGTCATAATCATCCTCCTTAAGCCTATACTCTTACCTTAAATTATATCTAATTTAAGATAATTTATCAAGGTTGTTAAAATATAAAATAAATCTATGTAAAAATATGTAAAATTTATTTTTAAATAAAGAAAAGAAAAGGATTATATAGACAAAAATGTTATAATATAATTGAGATAAAATATGATGGAGGATATTGGTTAATGAAGAAAAGATTATTATTAATGACAACTTTTATTCTAACTATATTCTGTTTTAATATAAAAGAAGTAGATGCCTACTCAATAGACAATTACAAAGATAGAAATCTATGTGCTGCTTACGAATTAGCAGGATTTCATAGTGATGGAGTAATTGACAAGGTAGGTTGTTATGCCAGTTATAGTGAAGCTAAAAATGCTATGGTAACAAATGGCGCCGACGATCTAGCAATTATGACTATGGTTGATGGTAAAGTAAAAATAGTTGATGCGAATGTTGCATTACTAGATTTAACAGTGAATCCTGAGACACTAACATACTTCTATGAAAATGCTGGTGATAATAATAGAACTTATACATATATGGATAATGGTTCATTATATGGTGGAGTAGATGGTGCACATATTGAAACAGTTTATAATAATTATGGATGGAATGTTAAAGTAAAGATTGGTAACTTTACTGGTTGGATTAGACAATGGACTTATGAAATAGTCCCAATTACATGGATAAAATCATCTAGTAGTTATACAGTAACAAACGATAGTATTAAACATAATTATGTAAATAAAATTCAAGAGGTATATACAGGTTCAAGAGGAAGTGTAATTGGACCAAAACCAGAAATGCTAACAGCAGGTACATATTATAGTTATGACGGACATTATTTTTATAAAGATATTAAAACTATGATTAAAGATTACAAAGCAGGTAATTTTAACAATGCTGTAAATAAGGATAAAGAATATTTTAACTATTATATGTATTTATCAAATCATACAAGAACAAATTACTCTAGTATTAATATTGATAAATATATAAGGGAAAATCTAAATTATACAGGAGATGTATTTGGTTCAACTGCTTATAGTGGAAGATCAAAATTATATGGAATGGGAACATTCTACTATCACGCTCAAGAAGCAGATGGAGCGAATGCGTTATTATCATTAAGTTTAAGTAGAAATGAAACAGGAAATGGTAAGAGTTCAATTAGTATTAATAAAAATAATGGATTTGGACTAGATGCTGTAGACTCATCTCCAGGAGAATCTGCTAAATGGTATGCAACATTCGCAAGTAGTATTTTAGGATATGCAAACAAATGGATTACTTATGGATATGCTCATGCAAGAGACTGGCGTTATTTCGGCCCACACTTTGGTGACAAAGGAATTGGAATGAACGTTAAATATGCATCTGATACTTATTGGAGTGAAAAGATGGCTGCAAACTATTACTCTATGGATGCTGCTTTCGGATTACAAGACTACAACTATTATCAATTAGGAGTAGTAACTGCACCAGTAGATGCTAGAACAGATGCCAAAACATCTTCAAAATTCCTATACACATATCCTGAAAAAGATGATGCAGTTGTTATCATCGGAGAAAAAGAAGGAGAAACAATTAATGGAGATGCAACATGGTATAAAGTAGTAAGTGACATAAACTTAGATGCCAATTTCAATGAATTACCAGAAGGTTCAAACTATAATTGGAATTCATATGCCTATATTCCAGCATCATATGTAAAAAGAATAAATACAGCAAAAGATGGATATAAATCTCCTAACGATGTATTTGAATATCAAGATAAAAATTATACATATGATTTAATGATTAAAGATACAGTTCTATCTCCAAAAATAGGATTATCAGTAAAAGAAACTTCTTATTATTATGATTCAACATTAACTCAAGTAAAAAATCAAAAATTATTAAATAATCGATATGTAATTATTCATGCAATTGCATATGATGAAGATAAAAATGAAGTATCATATTTAGTAACATCAGATTATATGAATAATGATGAACATTGGGTACCTGCAAATACTATTAAAGAAGTAGCAGGTAAATATTCTAAAGTATCAGTTGATGTACCTGATATGAATGCCTACACTTGGGTAAATTACAATACAGTGGATTCTGAAAGTACCAAAATAGGTGGATTATACAAGTACGCTATTGTACCAATCCTTGAAACAAAACAAGTTGATGACAAAACATGGTATAAGATTCCATATAATTTAAGTGGAACATCAAATGAATTTGGATGGACTCTAGCAGCCGAAAAATATGTAACACATAGTCTTTATACAACAACGATTGCTAACCAACCACCTGTAATAAATGCATCAAACAAAACAATAGTTCAAGGACAAACTTTTGATGCTAAAAAAGATGTAACTGCAACAGACCCAGAGGATGGAAATTTAACATCAAGTATTCAAGTAGTTGAAAGTAATGTTAATAACAAAGTTGTTGGAACATATAAAGTAAAATATCAAGTAGCTGATTCAAAGAAAGAAACAGTTATAAAAGAAATAACAGTAACAGTTACACAAAATCAAAAACCATCTATTAATGCAAAAGATAAAACCGTAAATTTAAATTCAACATTCAATGCCTTAGATGGAGTAACTGCAACAGATCCAGAAGATGGAAATATAACTAATATTAAAGTAACAAGTAATAATGTAAATACAAAAATTGTTGGAACATACCAAGTAACATACCAAGTAACTGATAGTTTCAATCAAACAGTAACAAAGACAATTACAATAACAGTTAAAGAACAAACAAAAGTAGAAGCAAACGGACTATTCAATTTAAATTATATTAAGACTAAAGATAATAAATTATTAATTCAAGGATACGAAACAATCTATGGAATTGATAATAATTTAAATGTAGATATTAAATATACTTTAATCTTTGTAAATATTGATACAAAAGAAGAAGTAAAAATAGAAGGTACAAGAATTACAAATAAAGCAGATATTCCAAAAGCTGTTTATAGTCCAGATGGAAAAGATTATACATACTCATGGTTCAATGCAGAAGTAGATGTAGATAAACTTCCTGTAGGAAATTATCAATTCTATGCTTATGCGGAAACTGATAAATATTATGTAAAAGAATTAGTAAATAACAACTCTTATAAGCCACAAGCTACAAAAGTAGAAAGTACTACAAATGAAGCAACAATCAGTAATAACTATGATACTGCAAATTCATATGTAGAATTAAAAGTAAGAGATGAAGCTATTGCAGATAAAAATAGTTCTTATATTTATAATCAATATACAAAATATACTAAGTTTGAATTTAGTGATAATTACTTATATCTAAGAGGTAACAGTTATTCATATGGAATGAACTTATCAAAAGATACTAAAGTAACAAGAAATATTATATTTGAAGATAAAACAACATATAAGAAATATACAAAAGCACTAGATAGTATTACTAATGGAAACTATCAAGTCTTCTTACCAGTAGATGATAATTTAGATAAAACAAAAGCATGGTTTGATAAGAAAATAGATATTTCAGACATCCCAGTAGGAGAGTATGTTATCTATATAACAACAAGTTCTAATATTACAGATTATTCTGAATTTACTGAAAAACTTGGAAGAAGTCTAGATAATGTTAAGAAAACAATTAACGATAAAAACTATTCATTCTCAATTAACTTATCAAAGGGAAATAGAATAGAAATGAAAGTAACAAAATAGAGGAGTAATCCTCTATTTTTATATACAAAAAAGATAGAATAATTTCTATCTTTTTTAATTACTTAATAATTGTAACTGTTATAGTATCACAATAGTTTTTCCATACACCATCAAGCAAATCTCCATTACATACAGATCCAGGAGCGATACTTCCATTAGGACAAGATGTAACATAATTAAATGAGAACTTATGATTTGGATTCATTTGCTTAATCATTGATACTGTTTGACTACCAGATGAACCATATTGGATATTTAAAGCAGAACCTTTAGATTTATCACAACTTGGTGTAGTAGGAGCAGGTGGAGTATAAGGTTTCTTACCATTACTTACTGTAACTGTAACAACTGTTCCTTGACTAACTCCAGCACCAGCGCTAATTGATTGTCTAATTGTATTTCCTTTTGCAACACTATCACTATAACTATAAACAAAGTTATAACCTAGACCAGCATTCTTTAATTTACTAGCAGCACTGTCTTTACTAATACCAACTACATTAGGAACACTAATCTTTTTACCATCACTAATTGTAACAACAACTGTATCAGTATTCTTAATAACATCTCCTTCTTTATGAGAGAATCTAATAATATTACCAATAGCAACTGAATCACTAAATTCATGTTTTTCTTCAGAATTAATATTATATTTATTAACCCAATCTCTAAATTCATTAAGATTATTAAACTTAGGCATTACTAATTTACCCTTAGAAACAACTATCTTAATAACAGTTCCTTCTTCAACAACATCCCCATTAGAGTAGTTTGCACTAATAACATGGTTTTCTTTAGTACTATCATCATATTGATCAGTAAATTCAAGTTTTAATTTATTATTAATAACCCAATCAGTAATATCACTCATCGACATACCTCTAAGTTCAGTAATCTTAATTTCAGGACCTTTACTTACTGTAATAACAACTTTATCATTTTTTATGTTAACTGTTTTTCCAGCAGCAATACTTTGTTTAATTACATATCCTTTCTTAATACTACTAGAGAAAGCATATTTAATTTCATAATTAACTTGATTTTTCTTTAAATAGAAAATACTTTCAAATTCAGATTTCTTTTTAAAATCAATTAATTTAATCTCCTCTAAAGAATTTCCTTCTCCTAAAGAAAATTCAATTTCTAATTTTTCATTTCTTGCAAGATTTCCAACTTTACTTTGTTTAATAACTGTATCAGTCATTCCTTCAGATACAATAAATGATACATTAACATTAGTTAATTTATTCTTAAGTATAAAATCTAATACTTGTTCGCTTGTCCATCCAACCATACTTGGAATTGCAACCATCTTATTTGGATTAGGACCTTCACTAATAGATAGAGTAATAGACTTAGTATTTTTTATTAAACTACCAGCTTTAACATCTTGAGCAATAACATGATATTCATCAATCATATCACTATACTCATATGTTTGAACTAATTCAATATCATTCTTTTCAAACCATTTAATTGCTTCATTTAACTTCATATTAGAAAAGTCAATTACTTGATTATTAATATTAAAATAACTACTTCCTAAACTAAATACAAAGAATAATATTAATAAGAAAGAACCAAGTATAACATATTTCTTTTTTCTCTTACCAGAATTAAATCCAAGTAAGATAAATGCCATAGAGAATAAAAGTAAAATCATCGAACCAATTAAGTTCATAATAACATCATCTCCAATTATTAATTTACCAACTAAATGACCTAAACTACATAATAACACAAAGATAAGTAACATATTACACATAGTAGGATCATATTTCTTTTTATCATTAACTACCTTAGTAGCAACAACATCAGGAACTTCTTCTTCATATTCAATAATCTCTTCATTAGAAATATCTTCTTCCTCATTTGCAATGATCTCATCACTAGAATTATCTTCTACTGCAGTTAGGTTATCCTCATCGATAGATTCCTCGGTTTCTTGAATTTCTTCTTCTATTTTAACTTCTTCGACAGAAGTATTTTGATTATTTTTTTTCTTTTTCTTCTTGCTCATGTTTCACCTCAATCTTATATATTTTTACTAATATCATTATATAATAAGAAGAAAAAAATATAAATATAAACACTATAAGTTACACAAAAGTTTACAAAGAAAATAATAATGTTATAATGTATATAAGGAGTATACTTATGAAAGAAGCACTTAATTATATTAAAAAAGAAAAGAATTATATAATAACAATATTTATAATTACATTTATATGGGGAATAATAACCCATGGATTTATGTTTGCAAATAGTGCATTGTCACATGACTCACTTATGGAATCGATTATAAATGATGGACTAATTGATTGGAAAATATCGCTAGGACGAATATTATATCCAACATATATATATCTAACAAGAGGAATATTAGTTGTTCCTTGGTTAATTGGAATTATATCGTTAATCTATATTGCAATATCCAGTATATTAATATTAAAAATATTTGATATTGATAAAGATAATCATATTATGAAAATTATAACTCCAGGTATTTTAGTTGCAAATGTTACGATGATAAGTTTATGCGGAGTGTTTATTGAAGATATGGATGTTGATATGTTTGCAATGATGTCATCAGTCATTGCTGTATTTTTATGGAGAAAACATAAAAAAGGGTATCTATATGGAACAATACCATTATTTATATCGCTAGGTTTATATCAGAGTTATTTATCCATGGCTATATCATTAATAATGATAGTTTCAATAATAGATTTATTGAAAAAAGAAGATTTTAAAACAGTATTTAATAATGGGTTAAGAGCAATATTAATGATTATTCTAGCAGGATTAATATATATTATAATATTAAAATTAATTCCAATTATATTTAAAAAAAGTGTAACATCTGGAACATATAACTCTTTAGATACTATATTCAAAATGTCTTTGATTGAAATAATTAGAGAGACAATTTTATGTTATTTATATACTATTAAAACGATAATTTATCCAGCATCATTATATCCAGATATCATTACAATACTAATTAATATAGTATTAATAGTTGGAGCGGGATATATAATTTTAAGTAAAGTATTTAGCAAAAATATAAAAGTAAAAGAAAAAATACTAATATTATTATTAATCTTTTTACTACCATTTTCAATGAACATATCAAGAATACTAACAAATGGTATGAGTCATGATTTAATGCATTACTCTTTGTGGTTAACTAATTTATTTATTATATTAATATATATTTTTGATAATAAAAAACATAACAAACTGAAGATGATAAGTATTACTCTTATAACAATAATTTTATTAGGAAATGTAAGAATGGCAAACACTTTATATATGATGAAAGAAATAGCTGAGGAAAAAACGCAAAGCTATATGAATAGAGTAATATATAGTATTGAAAGTTTTGAGGACTATATTCCAAATAAAACAAAAGTTGTCATAGAGGGGTCCCCTAATATGAATATAGAATTTAACAATGCAACAGATAATCTAAGAAGAATAACCGGCGCAGGAGAAGATTTTTCTTTATATGTAGGAGAATATGGTCGCTATGACTATTATCTTAAAATGTTTCAATATGCTAATATAAATATAATAGAGAATCCATATTTAGATAAAATAGAACAATGGGAAATTAATAATATGCCAGTATATCCAAATAAAGGAAGTATTAAATATATAGATGATATTCTAGTTGTTAAGTTAGGATAGTTCATATCAACTGATATGAACTATTATTGTTTTACAAGTAATTTCATAAATGATATAATAAAAAAAGGAAAATGCTTTTTTTTAGAGGGTGGAGTAGATGAATAAATTTCTTGAAAAAAATATAAGTAAGATTGTAAGTTTCTTTATACTTTTACAACCAATATTGGATTTAATAACAGGATTATGTGTAAACCTATTTGATTTCAACATAACAGTAGGAATTATAATTAGAATATTATTTTTAGCACTAATTATGTATGTAACAACATTTGTCTTTAAAAAGAAATTAAGTTTATGGGTATATATAAGTATTATCTTTTACTCCATACTTTATTTGATTGGAATTATTATTTATAAAGATGGAAGTTATTTTGCAGAAATACAAGGTTTAGTAAAAGCTTTCTATTTTCCTATTATTTTAATTTCATTATATGAATTAAGAGATAAAATTAAAATTAATAATTTAACTTTAGTAGTAACATTATTTACTTATTTAATATGTATATTTATTCCAACAATATTTAACTTCGGATTTAAAACATATGAAATTACAAAAGCCGGGACATTAGGTTTTTATAACTCTGCAAATGAAATAAGTGGAATTATTTCTTTATTAACACCATTTATGTTTATTCTTTTAGCTGGAAAAAATAAATATCTAATGAAAACATTAATGTTAATTATATTCCTTGTAGTAATACTAATGATGGGTACAAAAACACCTTTATTATCGTTATGTATAACTCTTGGAACAATATTTATGTATTATTTTTATCATTGTATAAAGAAAAAAACATATAAGCCAATTGTATATTCTTTAGTATTAATAATTATTGGATTTATCAGTTTAATGTTAGTTTTACCAAAAACAAATTTTTATAAAAATATTGAAGTACATTTAGACTTTCTTGAAGTTGATAATGTATTTGAAGTATTCACTGAATATGAATTAATTGATCATTTTATATTTAGTCAGAGATTAACTTTTTTAGAAGATAAAAATGAACTATACAAAGATTCTTCGGTATATGAAAAAATATTTGGAATTGGATATACACAAGACAATAAATTACAAAAAGCAGTAGAAATGGATTATTTTGATATATATTATTCACATGGTTTTATTGGGTTTATCTTATACTTTGGAATTTATGTTTATGTATTATTTAATGTTTTAAAAGATAAACAAAAAACTGATTTTAATAGATGCATGAGATTAGTTTCATTACTATTAATAATTATATTATCAATGTTTACAGGTCATATAATTACAGGTCCAGCAGTTAGCTTTATAGCAGCAGTAATTATTGTTATGTTAGCAAAAAGAAATAAAAAAGATTTAATGTTTGCTGCAGTAAATTTTGATATAGGCGGAATAGAAAAAGCTTTAGTAAATTTATTAAATAGAATTAATTATGACAAATATAATGTTGATGTAGTATTAGAAGAAAAGAAAGGTATATTCTTACCAAAGATTATTTCTAAAGCAAATATAACTGAATTAAAAGTTTCAAATCACAAAAATGTAATTATTAGAAAAGTTACAAATATGTATAGAAAGTTAATATATACTATTTTAAATTATCAAAACTATGACTTTAGTTGTTGTTATGCAACTTATAGTTACAGTGCTAACAAATTAGCACTAGTTTCATCAAAAAATAATGCCTTCTATGTTCATAGTAACTATACATATATTTATAAAGATGAAAAAGAATTTAGACAATTCTTTGATACGAGAAATATCGAAAAATTCAAAAGACTTATATTTGTATCAAATGAATCAAAAAATGACTTTTTAGAATATTATCCGAATATGATTGAAAAATCAATAACAATTAATAACTTTATAGATATAGACTCAATAAAGATAACAAGTAAAGAGGAAATTGATATAAAGAAAAATAATAATCATAAATTATTTGTATTTGTAGGAAGATTAGAAGATCATTCTAAAAAACTTACTAGAGCATTAAACCTAGTAAAAGAAATAAAAAATATGGAACTATGGATTATTGGAGATGGACCAGATAGAAAGATGTATGAGGAATATACAAAGAAAAATAAAATTACTTCTAGAGTAACGTTTTTTGGAAAAAAATCAAATCCATATCCATATATGAAACAAGCAGATTACATTATTTTAACATCTGACTATGAAGGATTCCCAGTAACATATCTAGAGGCAATTGTTCTAAATAAGAAAATTATTACAACAATTGATGTATCTGATGATGCAATAAATATGGGAAAAGATTATGCTTTTATAGTATCTAAAGATGAAAAGAAAATGGTAGAAGAAGTAAAAGAAATTTTAAATAAAAATAGTAAAGTAAAATCAATTGACTTAAATAAAGTTCAAAATAAAAAAATGTTAAAATTTGAAGAAATGTTTGATGAGGTGATATAATGCCAAAGTTCAGTATAATTATTCCAGTATATAACGTGGAAAAATATATTAAGAAATGTCTTGATAGTGTTTTTAATCAGACATATAAAGACTTTGAAGTAATTGTTGTTAATGATGGGACACCAGATAATAGCATGGATATTGTAAAAAAATATGATGTAAAAATAATAGAACAAAAAAATCAAGGACAAAGTGCAGCTAGAAATAATGGAATAAAAAAAGCATCAGGAGAATATTTAATATTTTTAGATTCAGATGATTATTGGAGAAAAGATTTATTAAAAGAAATTAATAAAAGTCTTAAAAATAATCCAGATGTTGTAAGATTCCAAATGCAAGAAATTTACGAAGGGCAAGATGGCATCTTAGAACATAATGAAAAAGGATTCTCAGGTTTAAATGGAGTAGATGCCTTCACCGAAATATGTAAATATCGTATTGTAGATGCTGCTTGTCCATATGCTATTAAAAGAGATTACTGGAATAAAAATAAATTTGCGTTTAAGCAAGGTATGGTTCATGAAGACTATGGATTAATTCCATTAATAATTATAAAAGCTAATGTAGTTAATAGTATTGAATATATTGGATATAACTATGTTCAAAGACCTATGAGTACAATGAACAATAAGGATTATGACAAAGTAAAGAAAAAAGTATCTGATATGTTTGAACATTATAAATATTTAGTATCAGAAATAAATAAAACAAAATTAGATTCAAAAGTATTTAAAAGCTTTGCTGCTAACAGTGCTATTCTTAAGATATGTGAATTAAAGGGGAAAGATTATAAAGAATTTAAGAAAAAATTAAAAGAAGAAAAAGTATATGATAACTTATTAGTAGATACATTACCAAGAAAAATAAAAAAACAATTCTTAAAAATTTCACCTAAGTTATTTTATAAATTAACTAAATAAGAAAGTAGGGATCTTATGAAAGATATAAGTATTATTGTTCCAATTTATAACGCAGAAAAATATCTAAATAAATGTATTGATTCATTAGTAAATCAAACAAAAAAGGAATTAGAATTTATTCTTATAAATGATGGTTCAACAGATTCATCAGAAGATATAATAAAATCTTATAAAGATAAAAGAATTAAATACTTTAAAAATAAAAATCAAGGTATTGGTAAAACAAGAAACTTTGGAATAGATAAAGCTACGGGTAAATATCTAATGTTCTTAGATAGTGATGATTACTTAGATATTAATGCTTGTGAAAAATTATATAATAAAGCACTAAAAGAAAAATCTGATTTAGTAGTATTTGATTTTTATAGAGTAGAAGAAACATTAAAAGAAGTTACTATTAATAATTTTAAATCGTCATCATTAAAAGAAAATCCCAATCTATTGTTAGATATCAATTTAGGGCCATGTAATAAACTAATAAAAAGAGAATTGATTGATAAAAACAATACAAGATTTAATGAAGAATTAAAATATGAAGACACACCATTTGTTACTGAAATAATTAAAAATGCCAATAAAATCTCTAAGTTAAATGAATATCTTCACTATTATGTTATTCATAGTAATAGTGAAACAACTATAAGAGATGAAAGAGTATTTGATATTATAAAAATTGTTGATATCATAAGAAAAAATTTTAAAAAAAATAAAGAATTAACAGAAGTTGTGAATAAACTAACTGTAAGAATTTTAACAAATTATACAATTCAACAAAGAGTGCAAAAAGATAGCAAAATCGGAAATAGATTTATAAATGAAGCATTTTCATATATGGAAAAAAATATACCTGATTATAAAGATAATAAGTATTATGAAAATAGAAGTATATTAAAAAGAACGATTGAAAAGAATAAAATATTAACTAAGATTTATTGTAATTATTATCATTTTAAGAAAGAAAAAACATCAAAAAAAAATATTGACGAAATTATAAATAACGTAACTACATCACCATCATTTCAGTTAAGTGCAATGATATTATCATATTTTTTTATTGTACTAACGGTGTATTCAGTATTACAAATATTAGGTATTACAAAAGTGCTTCCTGTTATTCAAACTATAGCAATTGCTGTACCTATGATTATGTACATCTGTAAGAGTAATAATTCAAAAAAAAGCAAATTCATAATATCAATTATTTACTTACTATTGATGATATTATTACCATTTATATATAATCATACATATGATTTAACAGAAGACGGAAATAGCTATCATAAGTCATCCATTGCGTTTATAAAAAATGGATGGAATCCATTATATGAAGATGTAAGAGACTTTCAAAAAACGAATAATAATGTGATTCCAATTGAAAAAGAAACTAGATTAGATTTGTGGATGGAACATTATCCAAAAGCAACTTGGATTAGTGCAGCAGCTATTTATAGTATGACTGGTAATATTGAAAGCGGAAAATGCATTACTTTATTATTATCAATTGTACTAGTATTAGTAATTTATAATATTTTAAAAGAAGTTACTTCTAAGTTCTTTTCAATATTAATATCTATATTAATTGCACTAAATCCAATAACACTATCTCAAATATTTACATATTATTTAGATAGTCTGATGGGAATATTATTTGCAATCGAATTGTTACTATTATTTACAATAAATCCAATGAAAAAACAAAATAATTTAATATGGTTTATGATAGCAGCAACCGCTTCCATTTTTGTAAATTTAAAATTTACTGGTTTATTATATTCAGGAGTAATTGCCGCAGTGTTCTATTTTTATTGGTTATTTAAATATTTAAAAGAAAAAGACTTTTGGAACAAGTTTTTAATAATAACAAGAAACTTCATTATTGTTTTTGGTATAGCAGTATTTTTAGTAGGTGCCAATTCATATGTAAAGAATACCATTGATCATATAAATCCGTTGTATCCATTAATAGGAAAAGATAAAGTTGATATCATTACAACAATGCAACCAGCTATATTCAGTAAAATATCTCGACCACAAAAGTTTATTTGGTCACTATTCTCACAAACGCAAAACATATTACAAGACAGTGGAAAAGAACCAAAGTTAAAGTTACCAACTCAACTATATAAAAGTGAAATAAGTGAATTACTTTCACCAGATGTAAGAATAGCAGGGTTCGGGCCATTTTTTGCATTAATATTTATATTTTCAACAATAGTTTTTATAATATGTTTAATTAAATTGGTTAAGAATGAAAAAGAAAGTATTAAATATGTTTTTTTATCCATCGCAACAATAATTATTTCTATGATATTAGTAGGTGAATATTGGTGGGCAAGATATGTACCACAAATGTATTTATATGTAATTGGAACTATTTTATTAGCGACAATTACAGTAAAATATTTTAAAAACAAAATTATTTCATATGTAGGTATATTACTAATAATTGGAGCGATAGGATTAAACACATTAGTTTTTTTTGCAACCAATTATTTGCATATTAGATATTTTATTGAAGTAGAAAGAGACATAAAAACACTTCAAAAAATGGATAATCCACAAGTTAAATTAGTTAAGCCCGAACTATATGGATTTTATTACAATTTGAATGATAAAAAAATTAGATACACAAGAGCAATAGAATTATCAGAAGTAAATAAAAAAGTTATGTATCATAACAGACTGGAGGTAAGTGCAAATGAAAAAATACGTTAAACTAATTAGGGTAAAGCATTGGCTTAAAAATGGGCTAGTTTTTTTACCAATATTCTTTAGTAAAAATATATTTAATTTAAATTATCTTTTAACAACAACAATAGCTTTTTTTATATTTTCATTTACATCATCAATTGTATATATAATAAATGACATTAATGATATAGAAAAGGATCGAAGTCATCCTGTAAAAAAGAATAGGCCACTAGCATCAGGTGCTATAAGTATAAAAAATGCTTATAACATAATATTTGTGTTATCATTGCTATTGTTAGCAATGATAACAATTACTTATATTAAAAATAACAATATTGGTATTGCAATAATACCAGTAGTGTATTTAATATTAAATATCTTATATAGCAAATGGCTAAAACACATACCAATAATTGATGTTGTTATTTTGGTTTCAGGATTCTTATTTAGAGTGATGTATGGTGGAATAGTTAATGATATTGAAGTATCGAAATGGTTATATTTAATGATAATTTTTGGATCATTTTATTTAGGTTTTGGTAAAAGAAGAAACGAAATTATTAAAAATGGAGAAAAAAGTAGAAAAGTACTAGAACTATATAATAAAGAATTTTTAGATAAAAATATGTATGTTTCTTTAGCTTTAGCAGTAGTATCTTATACATTGTGGTGTGTAGATCCTACCACAATCACTAGAATAGGAAATGATTACTTATTTTGGACAGTACCATTAGTATTAGTTATATTACAATTATATAGTCTTAATATTGAAAAGGATTCGCATGGAGATCCAATAGAAGTAATACTAGGTGATAAGATATTGATTGGGACCGTTATATTATATGTCTTAATTATGGGGGGAGTGCTATATTTATTATGATAAATGGATATGATTTTGATGAAACAATATATGATGGAGACTCAAGTGTAGACTTTTATTTATATTCAGTTAAAAGAAATAAAAAAGTGCTTTTAAATCTACCCATTCAAATATATGGACTAATTTTATATATATTAGGATTAATAGATAAAACAAAATGTAAAGAATATATTTTCTCGTTTTTAAAAAGAATTGATAATGTAGATGATTACATTAAAGATTTTTGGAAAATTAACTACTCTAAAATTAAACAATGGTATTTAAAACAAAAAGATAAATCTGATGTAATTATTTCAGCGTCGCCTGAATTTTTACTTAAACCATTAGAAAAAAAATTAAAAGTAAAAATAATTGCAACAAAAGTAAATAAGTACACAGGAAAATTTGAATCAAAAAATTGTCATGGTAAAGAAAAGGTGAAGAGATTTTTAGAAGAGACAGAGTATAAAAATTTAAAAGCTTTTTATTCAGATTCAATGTCAGATAAGCCAATGATGGATTTATCTATTGATGCATATTTAGTAAAAAAGAATACTATCTACGATTTAAAAGATGATAGAGAAGGAAATATTAAAAAAAAAATTAACTGGGATAAATATTTATTGATATTTGGTCTATTATATTTAGTTATTCCAATATCAATGCAATTATTCTTTTGGTTTAATAGACTAATTTCTATTCCTTGTATAATAATGTTGTTTACGGCAACATACTTAACGATAAAAAAGTTTAAACCACTAACTCAAGAAGAATACCAAACAATATTTAATAAGAAAAAAATAATATTTTTTGTATTGATGATAATTGTATTAAATTTAATGTCAGGAGCTGGTGGAATATTTCAACAAAATTGGGATTATCACGGAAGAAACGCAATTTTTAAAGACCTTATCTATAATTCATGGCCAGTAAGATATGATTATTCCAACCTTGCATATGAAAGTAAAATATTTGGAAATGCAGGATTTTTAAATTATTACTTTGCTTTTTGGTTACCAGGAGCAGCTGTTGGAAAAATATTAGGATTTAAAGTTGGATCATTATTTATGTTATTATGGCAAACAATAGGAACACTTATATTTTTCTATTACTTGGTGAGATTTATGAAAAATATAAAATATAGATATTTCTTTATATTTATTGCCTTTGGTGGATTAAATATTATAGGACATTTAGTTATTCAAAATTACTATTATCATTCGACTCTACCTGCTATTGGTACAACTCATATAGATACATCTATGGGATCATTCTGTATGTCTAGCTTTATTACTCAACTATTTTGGGTGTTTAATCAAAGCATACCAACATGGATATTAGTAATGCTATTCTTACAAGAAAAAGATTATAGGAAATGTGGATTTTACTTTGCCTTATTAGTTCCATATGGACCATTTCCAATGCTAGGATTTTTATACTTAATATTTACTTATATAATTTTTGGAAAAAGATTAGATAAGTTTATTGATTTTGACAGAATTAAATCATTATTAACTATAGAGAACTTTTTTGGATGTATTTCTGTATTACCAGTTGTGTTCATGTATACATTAAATGAGTCTTTAAAAGGAATGAGAATAGTAGATGCAATAAATAATGGTAATTTAAAAGAAGTTCTAATTAACTACATAGCCTTTATAGTTTTAGAATTTTTCATATACATAATAATAATTAATAAAAAGAATTATAAACAAATTATTATGTGTTTCCTATTTTTTACAATAGCCCCACTATTTTACATTGGCGGAGCAGATTTAGGAAATAGGGCAACAATTCCATTATTATTAGTATTATATATATTAGTACTAAAATATTTAGATGAAATAAATAAGAAAGATAAAAAAGTATTCTTAAAACAAAAATTCTTAATAGTTATTTTATTATTAGCATTTATGACAAATTTTAATGAGTTTTATAGATCATTAAAAAATACATATTTAAATTATAAGAATAATGAACCCCAATATGCAGATAGTTACAAAACTTTTAAACAATTTGAAGGAAAAGAATGTGCTACTTTTATTACAAACTTTGTTGCAACAGATGATAAAGATAATAAAGTACTACAATTTTTATTAAGAAAGTAGTGATAATTTAAAAAATAAATTATACAGTATATTTTTAGTAGTATTTATATCAATATTTACTATAATATTTTAGTTTGAAAACAAGACTATAGCTAATGAGATAAAAGAAATGAAAATTATTGAGGTGAGAAAGATGAAGAAAGATACTATTCTATATTTAGTAATTCCGTGTTATAACGAAGAAGAAGTTTTACATGAAACTACAAAACAATTAAAAACAAAATTACAAGCAATGATAAAAGCGAAGAAAATATCTAACAAAAGTAGAGTAATGTATGTCAATGATGGTTCAAAAGATAAGACTTGGGAACTAATTAAAGAAATAAATGAAAAAGAAGAATTATTTACTGGAATTACGCTATCAAGAAATAGGGGTCATCAAAATGCCTTACTAGGTGGACTAATGACTGCTAAAAACTATGCTGATGTAGTAATTAGTATGGATGCAGATCTTCAAGATGATATTAATGCAATAGAAGCAATGATTGATAAATATCATGAAGGATGCGAAATTGTTTATGGTGTGAGAAGTGCCAGAAAGAAAGATACATTCTTTAAGAGAGTAACAGCAGAAGGTTTCTACAAGGTAATGAAAAAATTAGGAGTAGATTGCGTATATAATCATGCAGATTATCGACTAACATCTAAAAGAGTATTAGAAGAATTTTCAAATTACAAAGAAGTAAATTTATTTTTAAGAGGAATGTTTCCTTTAGTAGGATTTAAATCTGATATTGTTTATTATGAAAGAAATGAAAGATTTGCAGGAGAATCTAAATATCCATTAAAGAAAATGTTAAATTTTGCATGGGATGGAATTACATCATTTAGTACAAAACCTTTAAGATTTATATGTGTTCTTGGATTTATTATTTTATTTGTAAGTATCGCAATTATGATATATTCTATTGTACAAAAGATATTAGGAAATACAGTTGATGGATGGACATTCTTATCAATTTCAATTTGGTTTATAGGTGGAATACAAATGATTTGTATTGGAATAATCGGAGAATATATTGGAAAGATGTATCAAGAAACAAAAGCAAGACCAAGATATATAATTTCTGAGAATTTAGAAGATAAATAAATACAATGACTATAGGATAATCACCTATGGTCATTTGACTATAAATGTTTTATTATGATATAATTTTAATAGTCATAGGTAATTAGAGGAGATGTAAAATGACAACATTTAAAAACATAATGGCAAACTTTAAAAGATTTAAATTTCTAATGAGTCAATTAATCTTAAGAGATTTTAAAGTTAAATATAAAAGATCAGTATTAGGAATTTTATGGAGCTTACTGTATCCAATTCTAATGATGGCAGTAATGGCGTTAGTATTCTCAAATATGTTTAGATTTCAAGTTGAAGGAATTAACTATTTAGTGTATTTAATGACAGGAATTATTATGTTTCAATACTTCAGTGAAGCAACAAGTGTCGCGATGGTTTCAGTTGTTACTAATTTTAGTTTAATAAATAAGGTTTATATTCCAAAATACATATTTCCGTTGGGAAAATGTTTATTTGTAGGAATAAATTTTCTTTTAACATTAATACCTTGGTTTGCAATAATTATATTAACACAATTCGGTTTAGGTACATATCCGGCATCGATTAATTTTTATTATTTATTATTACCACTAATATTTTTATGCTTATTCTTGTTCACAATAGGAATAGGATTATTTTTAGCATGCACATCAGTTTTTTTAAGAGATATTTTCTATATCTATGGAATTATTACAACTATATGGCAATACTTTACTCCAATATTTTATAGCATAGAAATTATACCAGATAAATTACAATTCTTATTTCAATTTAATCCATTATATCAATTCTTGACAGCAACAAGAAGTATTGTTCTATATGGAAATTGCCCATCAGCATTAAACCTAATATTATGTGTTGTTTATGCAATAATTGCATTAGTTGTTGGAACAATAGTATTTAAGAAAAAACAAGACAAATTTATATATTATATTTAAGAGGAGTTATTAAATGATTAAAATAGAAAATGTATCGATGAAATTTAACTTAGGTATTGAAAAAAACTTCTCCATAAAAGAAGCATTCATTTCAATATTTGATAGAAAAAGAAGACCAAAGAAAACTGATTTTTGGGCGTTGAAAAACATTTCTTTTGATGTAAAACCAGGCGAGGTAATTGGGTTAATTGGAAGTAATGGTGCTGGAAAATCAACTTTACTTAAAGTAGTAAGTGGAGTTATGAAACCAACTAAAGGAAAAGTAACAGTAAATGGCGTTATTTCGCCAATGATAGAATTAGGTGCTGGTTTTGACCTTGAATTAACTGCTAGAGAAAATATTTATTTAAATGGGGCAATTTTAGGGTATTCTAAAAAATTCATAGACGAAAAATTCAACGAAATAGTAGAATTTTCAGAACTAAAAGATTTTTTGGATGTACCAGTTAAAAACTTCTCTTCAGGAATGATTGCTAAATTAGCTTTTTCTATCGCTACTGTAGTAGAACCAGAAATATTAATTGTTGACGAAATATTATCAGTTGGTGATATTAAATTTCAAGAAAAAAGTAAAAATAAAATGATGGAAATGATCAAAGGAGGAACAACTGTATTATATGTATCACATTCACTTGAATCAATTAAAGAATTATGTGATAGAGTAGTATGGATTGAAAATGGAACATTAGTTAAAATAGGTAGTGCAAAAGAAATTTGTAATGAATATTATAATAAACAAATGAAATGATTTTTTTGAAAGGAGATACAAAAATGAAAGGAATTATTTTAGCAGGAGGAAAAGGTACTAGACTATATCCCATGACAATGATGACATCAAAGCAATTATTACCGATATATGATAAACCAATGATCTATTATCCGTTATCAGTTCTTATGTTAGCTGGAATAAAAGATATTCTAATTATATCAACACCAAAAGATACACCAGCATATGAGGAACTATTAGGTGATGGAAGTAACTTTGGAATCAACTTATCATATAAGATTCAATTAGAGCCTAGAGGCTTAGCGGATGCATTCATAATAGGAGAAGAGTTTATTGGAAAAGATAGTGTATGCCTTATTTTAGGTGATAACATATTCTATGGTGGCGGTATTACTATAGCTATAGAAGACGCTATAAAAAGAAAAAAAGGTGCCACAATATTTGGATACCCAGTTAGAAATCCAAAAGCATTCGGTGTAGTAGAATTTGATGATAAAGGAAACGTTCTTTCAATTGAAGAAAAACCAGAAGAGCCTAAATCAAACTATGCTGTTCCAGGCTTATATTTCTACGATAATGACGTAATTGAAATTGCAAAAAATGTTAAGCCATCAAAAAGAAATGAAATTGAAATTACGGCTATTAATAATGAATATTTGAACAGAAAGCAATTAAAAGTTAAATTGCTTGGTAGAGGAATGGCTTGGCTAGATACTGGAACACCAGAAAATATGCAAAAAGCATCTGCATTTGTTGAAGCAGTACAATCTCAACAAGGATTATACATTGCTTGCTTAGAAGAAATTGCCTACCACAAAGGATTTATTGATAAAGAAAAATTATTAGAAAGAGCTAAAGAATTAAAAGCTAGCGATTATGGAAAATATCTAATGGAAATAGCAAAAGATTAGAAATCTTTAAAGGGCCAAAGCCCTTTTTTATTTCACAACAATAGTTAAAGTGATATAATTAAACTATATTTATTTTTGGAGGATTAATATGAAATTTATAAAAAAGTATAAGAAAGAAATTCTGATATTTCTGACAAGTTTTATCATTTATTTTTTATTAGGTTTAGTTATTACATATTATTTAGGAACATCAAAATTTTGGAATGTTTTATTTGATATGGATTGTCCAAGAGTATTAGGAGATTTAACATCGCGAGCATACAATCACTCAAGAGTTTCAGTACATCCATTATTTGTAATATTATTTCAGCCATTAGTTAGAATAATTAATCTAAGCATAAATGACTTTTCGTTAACAATACCATTAATTCAAAGCATAATAACTGCAACATCAGCAGTTATAGTATATAAAATACTAGAAAAAATAACAAAAAAACAATCTCTAATTAATATATTAATAATTGCATTTATATTTAATTATGCTCAACTAATTTTTTCGTCATCAATAGAAACATATGTATATGCACAACTATTTCTTGTTCTATTATGGTACTATGCTATACATAAAGTAGATAAACCAATGAACTTTAATGATATGATAATATTAATATTATTAGGAATAGGAAGTATTGCAGTAACAATAACAAATTTCATTCAATTTATTATTGTTATATTCTTTATAGTATTTTTAAATAAAAAAGTTGATCAAAGATTTTTAAAATCATTATTTATTATTTCATGTTCTGTAATTTGTTCTGTATTTTTAGCAGATTTACAAAATTTGGTATGGCCAACTGCCCCAAACTTCTTTAATACAATGCTATATGACATTTTTCACGGTGCAAAAGCAGAATCTATTTATATAACATATGACATTTCATTTAAGAAAATAATAAATGTATTAAACTCAAATTTTGCTGACACATTCAACTTGTTTAAGTTAACTATTCCCAAAACAGGTGTTTATATGATATTTACAAATTCTATATATGAAACAATTATTTCTATTATTATGGCAATACTATTCTATGGTTTAAACATTTATTATATAGTTAAAGAAAAAATTAATTTAAAGAAAAACAAAATATATTATGCTATGCTACTAACATATATATTTAACTTCACACTCCATTTATTCTACGGAAATAATATTGCATTTTTATATATGACGCATTATAATTTTTTAATTATTTTATTAACTGCCTATGTATTAAATAAATTATATAATTTAAAAGATAGAAAAATTGTTTTTGGAATAATATTTTTTATAATTATATGCAGTTTAAGAAGTATATATATTTCAATAAAAACTTTATATCCGTTATATAATCCAATTGAAAATGTAAGAGCACTTCCAATAATTATAATAAGTATTTCGATGATATTGATTGTATTATTAACGCTTAATAAGAAAAAAGTATTTGCTTTACTAACAATACTAATAATCATTATTTCTTCTCTTATGGGATATAAAATTCTTAATACTAAACCAGTTCAAACTAATTGTGATGAATACTGTGCATATAGTAATAAGCTAAGAATTTATATCAATCAACTAAAAGAAATGAAAAACACTCATATGATTAGAACTTATTCAGATAGAGATGAAAAATTACAAATATTTTTCTTTGGAATGGCAGATCGTAGAAAAGTTGTTTATAAAAAAGGAAAGCTAATAGATTTAAAAACTCAGGAAGTTCTGAGAAAATATGAATATGAAGAAGAATTAATTATTCCAAATGAGTATACGGTTTTATTAAAACAAAAAGATGGAAATATAATTAAAATATATGAAAATGAAGAAGGCGTTTTCATTGATGACAATAATAAAGTGGAAACATTTAGTAAAGGTAATTTAAAAATAAATTTACCAGAATTTAAAGATCATGAATTTTCAGAGGTATTAAAAGTATTACATCAAGAAATATTATTTAATATAGATGGGAGTGTACCAAAACCTAATTTATTTGGGTATACAACACCATGGTATAGGGATGGAATGCTAGGTACAATGGTATTAGAATATACAAACAATACGAGCCTTTTGGTACCATGGTTACAAAAAGAAACAAAAATATATGATAATTCGAGAAGTGAAGATATTGATGAAACAGATAACTTAGGGGAACTATTATATATGATTGGAGCAACAGGTGTTAAGCGTGATGATTTAGTCAAAGAAATTATCAGAGAAATTGAGCACCTAAAATCATCTGATGGAACCATTGAAGGGAATGTAGATGGATTAGTCCAAAAATATTATCCAACTGTTCTTGCACTATATGGAGCAAAAAAAGTAGGCATTAATCTCGATTTAACTCCTCCAAAATTTGATGATGGATATGCAATGCTAACTTGGTACTCTGATCGAATTAGCACATCCGAACCATTTGATTCGAGAATATATCCATATTTAAGTTGGGCATCATATCATTATAAACAATATGGTACAGTGTATATTTTAGATGAAATATACCCATTGAGTTATGAAGGTGGAGATACAACAACACCAGGAAAAATAAAAAATGAATGCTTTGTTTCAAAATATTATTGTGAAAAAAACTTATATTTATCACACATGTGGACAGCATCAGAAATATTTTTACTGCTAATAGATAATTAAAATATATTACTTAAAAATCATTACACTTTTAAGATTAATTAAAAGGTAAATTTTAAATAATAGAAGCAAATAAAATGATTTCGGTATTTTATCGAAGTCATTTTTATTAGCACATTTTTTATTCTAATATCTTTAGCTTGACTATAAAAATTCTAGTTTTTATTGTATCAATTACTTCACAAGATCAATTCATATTACATAATTTGTGTAAAAAGTACGTGATAAAAACCGTAAAATTTGTTTCTCTTTTTACTAAATATCTCTTTATAGGATTCCTTTTAAAGATAGTATTCAACTTTTTTCTTTGATAGATATGATAAATATAGTATAATAAATATATAGCTTTAAAATGCCAAAGCTAATAAGGAGGTAATTTATGAAAATATTAGTAACAGGTGGAGCAGGGTTTATAGGAAGTAATTACCTACATTATGTAGTTAATAAGTATGAAGAAGACTTTTATGTATGTTTAGATGCATTAACATATGCTGGTAACTATGAAAACTTAAAACCAATTGCTGATAAGAAAAATTTTAAATTTGTTAAAGGAGATATAACAGACAAAGAGTTAGTAGAAAAATTATTTGATGAAGAAAAGTTTGATGCTGTAATTAATTTTGCAGCTGAAAGTCACGTTGATAATTCTATCAAAAATCCAAGTATATTCTTAACAACTAATATCATTGGAACACAAACACTAATGGATGCATGCAGAAGACATGATGTTAAAAGATATCATCAAGTATCAACTGACGAAGTATATGGAGATTTACCATTAGATAGAACTGACCTACTATTTACTGAAAATAATCCAATTCATACATCAAGTCCTTATTCTGCATCTAAAGCAAGTGCTGATTTGCTTGTATTGGCATATTGCAGAACGTTTAATTTTCCAGCAACTATTTCAAGATGTTCAAACAACTATGGAGCATATCAATTTCCGGAAAAACTTATTCCAGTAGTAATAAGTAAAGCGTTAAATGATGAACCAATTCCAGTATACGGAAAAGGCGAAAATGTTAGAGATTGGATTCATGTACACGATCATAATGTTGGAGTAGATTTAATCTTAAGAAATGGAAAAATCGGTGAGGTTTACAATTTAGGCGGACATAGCGAAAGAACAAATTTAGATGTTGTAAAAACAATACTAAAGCAACTTAATAAACCAGAAAGTTTAATAACATTTGTAACTGATAGACCTGGACATGATTTAAGGTACGCAATTGATTCATCAAAAGTTGAAAAAGAACTTGGTTGGGAAAGAACATATAATTTTGAAGATGGAATAAAAGAAACAATCGATTGGTATGTTTCTAACCAAGATTGGATAAATAATATAAAAACAGGAAAATATAAAGAAAGTTATAAGGCATAAGGAGATAAATATGATAAACGTAACAAAAAGTTTTATGCCTCCATATGAAGAATATGAAGCATATATAAAAAAAATATGGGAATCTGGTTATTTAACTAATCAAGGACCTTGCGTACAAGAATTAGAAAAAAAACTAAAAAACTTTTTAAATGTTCCATACTTTCATTATGTAAATAATGGAACAATTGCTCTACAATTGGCAATACATGCACTAGATATAAAAGAAGGCGAAATAATAACAACCCCATTTTCTTTTGCAGCAACTACAACATCAATTCTATGGGAACATTGCACACCAGTATTTGTTGACATTGATCCAAAAACATTAGAAATAGATCCCTCTAAAATTGAAGATAAAATAACTGATAAAACAAAAGCAATAATGGCAGTACACGTATTTGGATATCCATGTGATGTAAAAAAAATAAAAGAAATAGCTGATAAACATAATATTAAGGTTATCTATGATGCTGCACATGCGTTTGGAACAGAATATGAGGGGAAATCATTGTTATCATATGGCGATGTTTCTACATGCAGTTTTCACGCAACAAAAGTCTATCATACTATTGAGGGAGGAGCATGTATAACTAATAATCAAGACGTGGATAAAAAATTAGATTTAATGAAAAAGTTT
Source organism: Bacilli bacterium (assembly GCA_016293205.1). Taxonomy (GTDB): domain Bacteria; phylum Bacillota_I; class Bacilli_A; order RF39; family UBA660; genus JAEDES01. Next base: position 25,859 of record JAEDES010000004.1, on the reverse strand, counting down.
GGTTTTGTAGGAGAAAATTATCAAGAAGTAGGAATAAACGCAAAATCTAGTGAATTTCATGCAGCAATGGGATTAGCAAATTATCCTTACATTGATCAAGTAATTGAAAGAAGAAAAAAAATAAGTGAATTGTATGACTTACTATTAGAAGGTCAACTTGATAGACCGGCAGAAGTAGAAAACTTGAAATATAACTATGCATATTATCCAGTAATATTTAGAAATGAGGAAGAATTATTAAGTGTATTTGATGCCTTACATAAAGAAGAAATATTTCCAAGAAGATATTTTTATCCGACACTTAATGAATTACCATATTTAGCAACATATGAACCATGTCCTGTTTCAGAAGATGTATCCAGAAGAATTGCTTGTCTACCCCTATATCCCGATTTAGAAGATGAAAATGTAAAAGAAATTTGTAAGGTAATAAGAAAGACAATAAAAAGATAATAAATAAAGGATAAAAAAGGTTGAATAGATTTAGAAATACTAGAATATTTTATATTCTTAGATACATTAAACGAAATCCACTATTTCTTTTTAATAAAAGTTTTTACAAATTACTAGCAAGAATTATTAATCTAAAAAGTCTTTCAAAAAAACTAAAAAATAAAGATATATTGTATATTTTTGATGATGTCTTTCCATGTGATTTATCAAGTTTTAGATATACTGAATATCAACACTATTTTAAAGAATTTGAAAATGTGATAGTATTAACAACTGGAACGTCTCTACCAGCATTAAAAGTAAATGACACGATTGAAGAAATAATAGATAAATATCAAAAGAAATATAAAGATAGAAAGGATAAGTTTATTATTTTACCTCTAAATAATATAGAAAAAAGATTTCTAAAAAGAATAGCTAAAAATGCTAATAAGAATCTTGCAATTATAACATTTATACAAAATATAATAAACTCATATCATAATAATTTAATATTATTAGAGGAATATAGTATTCCATTTGTATTTACATTGTATCCAGGAGGAGGATTTGCTTTAAATAATGAAAATTCTGATGAAATATTACGCAAAGCAATGTCTTCAAAACTGTTTAAAAAAGTAATTGTTACTCAACAAGTTACTAGAAGATATTTATTAGAAAAAAAACTTTGCCGTAGTGACAAAATTAAAATGATATATGGAGTCGTTACTTCACCAAAACAGTTAAATGTTGATATTAGAAATAAGATATATTACTCGAAAGAAAAAGATACATTAGATATTTGCTTTTGTGCTTACAAATATATGGAAAAAGGTTTAGATAAGGGCTATGACTTATTTATAAATATAGCAAAAAAACTAGTGAATAAATATAAGAACATAAAATTTCATGTAGTAGGACCATTTGATGAATCGGATATAAATGTTTCAGATATAAAAGAAAATATAACCTTTTATGGTCCCCAAAGAACAGATTGGTTTATGGATTTTTATAAGGATAAAGACATATTTATTTCGTTAAATAGAAGTTCATTGCTTAGTAAAGGTGCATTTGATGGTTTTCCTACTGCTAGTGCTTCAGAAGCTATGCTTAATGGATTGCTATTAATAGCATCCGACGAATTAAAGCAAAATATAAAATTTACACCTGATAAAGATATCATTATTACTGATTTAGATGCCACTAAAGTAGCTAAAACGATAGAATATTTTTATCTAAATAAACAAAAAATAAAAGAAATTGCAACAAGTGGATGTAAAAAAGCAAAAAGAATTTATTCTCTTGAAAAACAGGTTTATGAAAGGTCAAATCTTTTAAAAGAAATAATGAAAGAAAAGACAAATAAGTAAGTGAAGGAGGGCAAAATATGTCTAAAAATAATAAAATGGAAATACCAGTGATGTTTTGTTTTGATAAAAATTATGTTATACCAGCGGCGGTAACTTTCTTATCAATATTAGAAAATGCTGATAAAAATTATGATTATCATTTTTTTATATTACATTCTGATATAAACAAATATCAGCAAATTAAACTACAAGAAACAATAAAAGACTATAGTAATATAGCAAAATTAGATTTTATAAATATGGAACATAGATTTGAAGATTTATGGAAAAAAGCATATAGTGAAGGTCATTTTTCAAAAGAAGTAATGTATAAAATATTAATAGCTTCTATTTTTCCACAATATGACAAAATAATTGTAAGTGATGTAGATGTAGTTTTCGTTGGTGATATATCAAAAAGCTATACTGAATTTGATTGTAATGAAGATTGCTATCTTGCAGGAGTAAAGCCAATAGGTAAAATTAATAATTATTTAGAAACATATAAAGAAAAGTGGACTGAAGAAGAAATAAAGAAAATTGGTACTATTTGTGGCGGTTACTTAGTAGCTAATTTAAAAAAAATTAGAAAAGATAACATGGAAGAAGTGTTTATAAATTTCTTTGCTAACAATGGCTATAGATTAAACCAAATGGAACAGGATATATTTAATATATGCTGTTATGGAAAAATTAAACATCTACCATTAGCATACGTTGCTTGCAGTTATATGTGGGATTATTATCAAACAGACGAAGATATGCAAACAGATAGTAATTATACATATAAAGAAATAAAAGAAGCAATGGAACATCCGATACAACTGCACTATGCAACTAGGATAAAACCATGGAAAAATCCAGATTGCACAAAAGCAGAAGTTTGGTTTAAATATGCTACAAGAACACCATTCTTAGAAGAATATTTAAAGTCGTTATCAAAAAATATATTAAAGGACACAAAGAATAGTTTTGCTGAAAATAATATAAGCTTTATTAAAAATAATAAAAATTTCATCATAAAAAAAGATTTCTATAGAATATTATATAGAATAGCATTAAAAAAATTTAATTCTATTAAAAGAAAAGATTCATTGTACATATTTGATGAATCATATATAGAAGAGGAATCACCAAAATGTGATGAAATTAAAAATTATTGGTCAAATTTTAGTAGAGTATTAGTTATTTCAAATGCTGAACAAGATAAGATAAAAGCATTTAATAGAAAAAATAAAAAAATAAGTAACTTAGCCATCAGTGCAAAATCGGATGATCTATTAGATATTTATAGAAAAAATTCAAAAAAAAATTTAGCTATATTTATAACTTTACAAAGTTTTACAAGATTTAGATATAATAATTTAAAAATAATAGAACGCTATAAAATACCATTTATAATAACTTTGTCAAAAGATGACAAATTAAACTATGATGATATGACCATAATGCATCAATTACATAATGCAGTTATGTCACCTTTATTTAAATCATTTATCGTAGATAGTAAAAAAATTAAAGATGTTTTAATTGAAAAAAAATATTGTAAGCCAGAGCAAATTAAAGTATTAGGCCCAGAAAATAAACAGGAAAAAATAGATTATATTAAGAATATATTAAAAATAAATAAGTAGGTAAGGAGTAATATATGAGTAGTTATTATACAAAGGAAGAACTGAAAGAATTGGGACTAGCATCAATAGGAGATAATGTATCAATAAGTAAGAAAGCAAGCATATATGGTGCTAATAAAATTAAAATAGGAAATAATGTGAGAATAGATGATTTTTGTATCTTATCAGGCAATATTACAATAGGAAATTACGTTCATATATCGGCATACACAGCATTATATGGAGGAGGAACAATTGAAATAGGAGATTATTGTGGTTGCTCACCACGATGTACTCTTTTTAGTGCAACTGATGATTTTTCAGGAGAATATATGATTAGTCCAATGGTACCTGAAGAATTAACAAATGTGATTAAAGGTCCAATAAAAATGTGTGATTACTCTCAGTTAGGAGCAAACAGTATAGTTCTACCTAATGTAACATTACACGAAGGCGCAGCAACAGGTAGTTTTTCCTTTGTAAATAAATCACTAGATGAATGGACAATAAATGTAGGTATACCAGTAAAAACTATTAAACCTCGAGAAAAAAATATAAAACAGTTAGTAAAGCGAATAGGTGAAAATAATGGTGAAGTATAAATTAACAGTATCAGTTCCAACATATAATCAAGAAAACTATATAGCTCAATGCTTGAATGGGATTGTAAATCAGAAAACAAATTTTCCATTTCAAGTAATTGTTAGTGATGACTGTTCAACAGATAATACTCGCAAAATATTAAAAGAATACCAACAAAAATATCCTGATATTGTAAAACCTATTTATCGAAAAAAAAATTTAGGACCAATGGATAATTTTATAGAAACCTTAAATGGTATACACACAGAGTATGTTGCTTTATGTGATGGAGATGATTTTTGGACCGATGATACAAAACTTCAACAACAAGTAGATTTTTTAGATAAAAATAAAGATTTTAATATATGTTTTCATCAAACAACAATTTTTTGGCAAAATAAAAGTAAAGAAGAAGAAATTTTTCCACTAAACTTGGGTAAAACAGTTTTTACATTTGATGATATATCTAAAGATAATCCCATAGTAACAAACACTATTGTATATAGATGGAAATTTAGAAAAGAAAATTCATTTAAAGAAGTTTTTCCAAAAGATGTAATTCCGGGTGACTTTTTTGTTCATTTATATCACATTCATAATAGTAAAGCAAAACTAATAGAAAAACCCATGTCTAAATATAGAAGGCACGAAGCAGGAATGTGGTGGTTAACAAGTCAGCCAGGAAAACAGGATGAATTTTTCCTAAAATATGGATATAAGTACTATAATTTTTACAAAGCTGTAGATAAAGAATTTAATTTAGATGAAGATTATTTCAGGGATATCAAAAAGTGGATATATTATGGTTCATTAGATGCATATAAAAGAAACAAACAAATGGATTTATATAACAAAATGTTAGAAGAAAATCCAGTAATGTCTAAAAAATATAAAAAACAAACAAAACTATTGTATTTATTTTTCAAAGATAGACATAGATTATTTTCTATAATTAAATATAGAATGGCAAAAAAGCCTTATTTAAACAAAATATATGAAATAATTGTAAATAATTTATTACTAATTATTATGTTTTTATCATGTATTGTTAATATAATTTCTTTTCTAATATTAAACTTATCAATAACTAATTATATGATTGCATCCATAATTTCAACAATAATATCAATCATGTTTGAAACTATATCAATCAAATTGTCATGCAGTAGAAGATTAATTTTAAGAAAAAATAGATATTTAATTAATAACTCATTCATATTACTTACAGATATATTAATCAATATAATATTTAGTGTTTTTAATCAAAATTTTATAAGAAAAAGTTTCACATCTTGTATTATAATGATAATAAATTATATATCAACAAAAAAATATGTATTGAAAGTAAAAATATAAAATGAAAGCACTAACCATAAAACAACCATGGGCATCTCTTATAGTAGATGGTTATAAGAAATATGAATTTAGAAGTTGGAAAACCAAATATCGAGGAAAAATATTAATACATGCTGGAATGTCTCTAGAAAAAGATATGGTCAAAAGATTTGAATCATATAATTGTAATTATGAATTAGGTGCCATAATAGGAGAAGCAGAATTAGTAGATTGTATCTTAGTGGATGAAAAATTTAATAAAGAACTACGTGATATAGATCCTATAGTATATGGTAGAAGTAATCATGTAGAAACATACGCTTGGAAATTAGAAAATGTAAAGAAGTATGATAAGCCAATCCCAATAAAAGGAAAACTTGGATTATGGAATTATGATGAATAGTCATAATTCTTTTTTGATGATTATGTGAAATAATATAAAAATATAGTAAAAATAAAAAATAATGATATAATAATCTTGTTAGGAGTTGAGGGATTCATGAAAAAAAGTGTAATTATAATGAATCCAGAAAGTGGAAAAGCAAAAAAACTTTCTGGATACAAAGAATTTTATGACATTTTAAGAAAATATAGTTACGAAACTGAAATCATGTTTACTGAACGCAAAAACCATGCCTCTGAAATAATTGAAAATCTGCCAAATGATATTGATTTGGTAATTAGTGCTGGAGGAGACGGAACATTAAATGAAGTAGTAACTGGAAATATGCGTCGTGATAAAAAACTAGTTATTGCTAATTTACCTATGGGAAGTACAAATGATGTTGCCAACATGTATGGATATACAAAAAATATGGTAAAAAACTTAGAATTACTTTTAAGTGGAAAACCAAAAAAAATAGATGTATGTTCTATAAATGATACACCATTTATATATGTTGCTTGTTTAGGCGACTATATAGACATGGCTTATAATACTCCAAGAGAATTAAAAAAGAAATATGGTAAAATTGCCTACATCATGTATGGATTAAAACAACTAAGAAATAAAATTCATACTTATGATGTCAAATATACAATAGATGGGGAAACACACGAAGGAAACTATGCTTTCTTCTTTATAACAAACTCATCAAGAGTAGCTGGTGTAAATGATATTTATTTCGATATGAAACTTGATGATAATAAATTTGAAGTTGCAATGGCAAGTGCCAAAAATAAAAAAGAATTATTAAAACTATTAGTAATGATAAGTACAAGAGACATAAAATATGTTCCTGGTATTACTTATTATTCAACAAATAATTTTGAAATAGAATTTCTTGATCCACCAAAAACATCATGGTGTATTGATGGAGAAGAATATAAAACCGCTACAACAAAATTTACATTTGGTGTAGAAAAATGCATGAAGATGATGACACCTAAAGATAATTTAGTATATTTATTTGAAGGAGAAGAAATGGAGTAATGAAAAAAGCAAATCAAAATAAAGAAGAGATAAGAAAAAAACTTCAAAATAGAAGAACGACTATAATTGTTTACATTGTATTAAGATTTTTAGTAATAGTATCAGCAGTAGCGCAAGCAATGCATGGAAACTGGAATAACGTATTCTTATGTATCTTAACATTAGTACTATTCACATTCCCAGGATCATTTTCTAGAACATTTAAGATTGAAATGCCTCAAACATTAGAAATAATTGTTTACTTATTCATATATGCTGCTGAAATATGTGGAGAAATTCAAAACTTCTATGGAATATTTGAGCATTGGGATACAATGTTACATACGCTAAATGGATTTTTATGTGCCGCAGTAGGGTTTTCTACAGTAGATATTTTAAATAGGACAGATAAATTTCATATTAATATGACTCCTGTCTTTGTAGCATTAGTATCATTTTGCTTTTCTATGACAGTTGGAGTAATGTGGGAATTCTTTGAATTTACTGCAGATTATTATTTTAAACAAGATATGCAAAAAGATCGTATTGTTGAAGTTTTTCAAACAAAGCATCTTGATAAAAATAATGAAATGATAGTCGTAGACAACATAGATAAAACTGAAATAACATATAATAATGGAGAAAAATTAGTAATAGAAGGATACCTAGATATTGGAATAATTGATACTATGAAAGACTTATTCGTAAACTTTATAGGAGCTACAATATTCTCAATATTTGGATTCTTATATATTAAAGATAGAGATGATCATAAATGGATAGAAAGATTCACTCTTAAATTAAAAAAAATAACAGAATAAATTAAATATTAAGTCTAGGATATTCCTAGATTTTTATTTTTATGGTATTATTAGATAGTAGAGGTAAACAAATATGAAAAAAACAAAAAAGAAGAAAAAGGTTAATGAAAAAAGATTAATAATTAAGTTTTTAGCATGTACTGTATACTTAATAGTAATAATGATACTATTTGTATGTTCATACAAACTATTTGAGCAAAAAAATAATATGGTACGCTGGTCAGAAGTAGAATCAGTGGAAGAATATTCATATATTGAAATTTCACGTATGTCTGAAAAATTTGCATATTATGAAGAAGAAAATATTGGAATTCACTTTGTAATAGAATTAGATGACACTGGTGAATGGAGAACTTATTTAGTCGCTATAGACGAAGATAATTATGCAAAATATAAAGATATAATTGATTACTCATATGAAAGAATTACTGAAGAACCAGAACCATTAAAAGTATATGGATATCCATCTATCATAAGTGAAGAACTAAAAGAGATGGCACTAAATAATATTGACAATTTCTTACCAAAAGAAAACAAAATAGAAATAACATCTGAAAATTTTGAAAATTATTTAACAAACAGCTATTTAGATACAACTCAAGATAAAAGAGAATACTTTAATATAATATTATTCGCAACATTAATATTATTAATGATTATGATTTTCTTATTAATCTTTACTATTTTAGATAAAGATAAGATTGTTGACAATCTAGATGATGTAATAGATGAAACAGTAAAAAGTACTAAGAAAAAATTAGATAAGATGTCTAAGATGTTACCAGAACAAAAGAAGACAACAAAAAAAGAAGAGCCAAAGAAAACTACTAAGAAGACAACTAAGAAAGAAGAACCTAAAAAAGTAGTTAAACAAGAACCTAAAAAGGTTGAAATTAAAAAAGAAGAACCAAAGAAAAAAGAAGTTAAAAGGGAAGTAGACATAGAGGACGAGGAGATTATTTAATATGGACTTTGTAGAATTAACAGAAAAAGAATATCAAAAATTTTGGGAAAATCATCCGCAAAAAACTTTCCTTTCCGCTCCTAAAATTGCTAAATTAAGAGAAAAAACAAATTGGAAATCATACTTTGTAGGAGTAAAGGAAAATAAAAAAGTAGTTGCTGCAGCATTACTTTTATCCCATAAAAGGAAATTTAATGTAAATGAATTTTATTCACCAAGAGGATTTCTACTAGATTACAATAATAAAGAATTATTAACATTCTTTGTAGAAAAAGTAAAAGAGTTTGCAAAGTCAAAAAATGGATATATCCTAAGAATTGATCCTTATGTAATCTACAAACAAAGAGATATTAATGGTGACATAGTAGAAGGGGGAGAAGATAATTCTCATGTAGTAGAATACTTAACATCACTTGGATTTAAAAAAGTAAAAAATGAAAATATGGAACAAGTAGGTTGGATGTTCTCTCTAGGACTAGAAGGTAAATCAGAAGAACAAATCTTAAAAGAAATGCAATCTAGTACAAGAAATACTATTCGTAAAGCCGAAAAACTAGGTATAACAATGACTGAGTTATCATATGACGAATTAGATAGATTCCAAAATATTATGGAAAAAACAGGTGCAAGAAAAAACTTCGCTGTACGTAATCTTGAATACTACCAAAATATGTATGATTTATTTCATGATTCAAATGAAGTTAAATATTATGTAACAGAACTTAATTTAAAAGAATATATAGAAAAATTAAAAGAAACAAAACAAGAAAAAGAAGAAAAACTATCTAAGTTAAAAGATGACAAGGATAATGAAGGTCAAAGAAATAATATAATTAGTGAAATTGAAAGTTTAGATAAAAGAATAGATGAAGCTAAAGAAATAATGAAAACAACAGGAAAAGATATTATTACCTTATCTGGCTCAATGTTTATCTTAATTGATCCTGAAGTTATCTATTTAGCTGGTGGAAACTATGAAGAATATATGAGATTTAATTCTCAATACATAATTCAATGGGAATTAATCAAATATGGAATAGAACACAATTTTAAAAAGCATAATTTTTATGGTATTCCTGCAAACATCAATGAACATCCAAAAGACTATGGAATATACGAATTTAAGAGAAGATTTAATGGTTATGTAGAAGAACTTATTGGTGAATTCGAATTACCGCTTAAAAAGGAGTATTACCTAATTAAATTATTAAAAAAATTAAAAGGAGGTAAATAATATGCATCATACATATAAAACATCAGGTGTATGTTCAACAGAAATAGATTTTGATATAAAAGATAATAAAATCTATAATGTAAAATATACTGGTGGATGTAATGGAAATTTAAAAGCAGTATCTTCATTAGTAGAAGGACAAGATATTGATACTATAATAAATAAATTACAAGGAATAACATGTAATTTTAAAAAGACTTCATGTGGTGACCAATTAGCGCAAGCATTAATAAAGATAAAGGAAGAATCTTTAGTAAAATGATAAACATAAAAAAGTTTTATAGTGATATAAAAGATATAAAATATGGATGGCATACAAAGAATGGTCAACTACATGAAAAACTAACAGAAGGAAACTTCGTGAAAGATTATAAAATGCAATCTGTAAAAAATATTGAAAAAACAAATCATGCGATTTGCTGGGAAATGTGTGAATTACAAAGAAAATACTTTAAGAAAAGAAAAATTAAACATAAAACAATCTTTGCAGTATTAAAAAAACACAGAAAATTACCATGTCATACATTTACAGTATTTAATTATAATAATAAATGGTATTGGTTTGAAGCCTCATGGCAAAACCAAAAAGGTATTCATGAATACAACTCACTAAGTGAAATATTAGACTATTTTAGAAATAATTTTGAAGATTTCGCAAAAGGTGAATATGATAAATCAAATATGGAATTTTATTCATATTTAAAACCGCCATTTAGATTTAATTGTAACTTATTTTATTTCTGGTGCCTACACGGCAGAAAACTAAAATAAGTTTTTTTAATTTGCTTTAATATGCTATAATAACCACTAAAAAGGAGAAAGACTATGAATAAATTACATCAAGATATTATAATAGCTCAGCAACTTGTAAGCGGTTCAAAAAGTAATATAAATGGTACTGCTTTTCATAATACTTCAGTAATTTATAAAGGAACTAATGAAAAACAAGTAGATTATCAACATCACATATTAGGAAAAAAAGATATACTTACAACATTAGGTTCATCAGATCAAGTATTAAATAGTATGCTTGTCTCTCCAAATTCAATAACAGCATTTGATATAAGCCGTTTTCCTAAATATTTTTTATATTTAAAACTAGCAGCAGTCCTAAATTTATCATATGAAGAATTTATATACTTCTTCTTTGAATCAACCACAACATCTGAAATATATGATGACATGTACGATAAAATATCAAATTCTCTACCAAAAGATGATAAAGAGTTTTGGGATAGTTTATTTTCATACTTTGATTGGTATGACATTTATGAATCATCAATGTTTTCAAGAGAAACAGTAATTCCTTCATACCATATTAGACAAAACCCATATCTTACAAAAGAAAACTATTATCGTTTAAGAGAGTTAATCCCAGCAATTTCTCTTAAAACAAAAGAAGGTAATATTTATACAATGGATTTTGATCAAGACTATGATTTTATAAACTTATCTAATATATGGAATTATAATAATCCACATCATCATAAAGAATTATTAAGAAGACTCCCTCTAAGAGTAGGTGGAGAAACTATATCATATTCATATGATTTATCTGACAAAGTTAAAGACTTCTTTCAAGACGAAAATATAACATTTGAACAATTTCCAGACTCTAAAGCAGGTATATTTGTCTACACTAAAAAAAGATAACTATTATAAGTATTTTAAGCACTTAACAATATAGTTATCTTTTTTTGTACTCTTAATAATTCCAACATATTTATATTTACCAAATTTCCTAATACTAAAAACATCTCCTGATTTTAATATATAAGAATTATTCTTTAATAAATCATGATTTAATAAAATCTCTTTATCTTTAATTTTATCTTTTATAACATTTCTATTAGAATGAATAATACTACTTATAACAGTATCAATTCTTTCACTAGATACAATTAATTCAATTTCTTCGTAATCTCTTTCATAATCTTCTAAATATGAAATATCTAAACTTACTAATTCTACAGAACTATTTCTTACTTTAGTAAAATTCATCTCAAAATAGTTTTGAAATAACTTAAGAACATATATAAAATATCTACCATCATAAAGAATAATATCTCCAAACATTTCTGGAGATATATTTAATGAATACATAGTACCTAGTATATCTTGATGTCTTAATTCTTGTTTAGATTTAATTTCATATAAAATAACTTCAGGCTCTTCATCTATATAAAAAATTACTTTTTCACTATCATTAAAAGGCTTAAATACTTTATATTCATCTTTCTTTAATTTTCTTTTTAATTCATTTTGTTCTTTAGGATCTAAAAAGAAAGTAGGTTGATAATTACTAAGTCTATTTAAATTCTTTTGAATTATATACATTCAAATCACCTATAAAAATTATATCATATTAAGACAAATAAAAAGTAGAGTAGTAAACTCTACAAATATTCTTTTAATTCTTCAACCATCTTTTCTTGCATCTTTACAAATTCATCTACAACCTTATTAACTTCACTATCAATCTCTTTATTATGATTTAATAATCTTCTACCTTCAATAATCCCCATATTAGCACCTTGCAATATTAATTCAGCATACTTAGAAGTAGAATCATCCATCATTGTTCTCATATTTATACCATACCAAGTCATAGTCTTTTCCATCTTGGAAGTTTCATCTATTTCTTCATTACTAAACTCATCATATAGATCTTCCATCTTATTACTTATTTTATCGTATTAATCATAATATTTTTTTAAACACTCATTAAATTCTTTATTATCTGACTTTTCCATAATTACTTCTAAGGCATCTCTTCCCATACAACAACCTTTATTCGCTTCATCTAATACTTTTATATTATTATCTTCCTTCTCCATATTATCCCTCCAATAATAGTATTAAACAAAATAAAAAATATATACAAAAAAAGATAACTATTTCTAGTTATCAACTTCTTTTCTTTCTAAAAATTTATATTTATGGTCATCAAGTTTCTTAAAAGTATAATTAACATAGTATTCTCTTTTAGCACCAGCCATTGTAGTTGTAACATAATTTATACCAATAGTTAACTCATTACTTCTTAATGTAGCATCTTTAAATGCTGCACTAATAACTTCAGTATTTGATTCAACTTCATTATAGTATTTAACATACATATCACTTCTAGAATCATAATGCATTATTTGACCTAAACTATGTTCAAAATCTAATTTTTTATATTCAGCATCTTCACCAAATAATTCTTTATATTTTTTCTTAAATTTCTTTTCGCTTATACCATAAGTTGTTCTTGTTCTAATTTCTTTTTCTTTATTTTCGATTTTATCAGTTTCTTGAAAATCCATAGAGCACATTGCACTTACATAATTAGATTCATCATATAAAATAACTAATCCCATTTCATCACAACTAACTTCTTTAAATTCTTCTCTTAAAGCATTAAATGTAAAGAATAATTTAGAATGAATACTTTTATTAATCTTTTCACCATATTCTAATTTTAACTGACTATCTTCAGCAAAAATATTATATAACATACTAACATCTTCATTAGTTAAATCAAGTTCTTCCATTTTACCTTTAAATAATTCATCAATTAATCTACCATCGTTATTAGTATCTTCTAATCTAGTAATTACAACATAAAAAACACTCATACATGCTACAAATATAAATAAAACTATAAAGACATTTAATACTTCATTAGAACTATTCTTTCTTCTTTTTTTATGTTTTTCCTTCTTTTTATCTACTACTAATTCATCTTTATAACTCATATTATCACCTTAATAATATAATAAAATAAATATATTTTTTTAACAATACACAAAGTAAATCAATATGTAAACTTGTCAATATTAACTAGAATTATAAATATCATATGATATAATATAAAAATAATTAAGGAGGCAACATGAAAACACTAATGATAGATATGGACAATGTCATAACTGATGGAAATGTTTTAAAAATAATCAGTGATGAAATTGGAAGAGAAATAAAAGTAGGGGACACATTTTATTTACAAAATCTAATTGAAAATAAACAATCATTTTGGAATAAATTAAGAAAAAACGCTTTATATGAAGGTGCACCACTTATCAAAGATGCCTATGAAGTACTAAAAAAATTAAATGAAGAATATGATATTTATATTGTAACTTCATATTTATGGGATCAAGAACATGATATCTCAGCATCTAACTTAAAATATAAATATGAATACTTACAAGAAAACTTACCATTTATTCCAGCCTCAAAATACATATTTACAACAAATAAGACTTTATTAAATTTTGATATTGCAATCGATGATCGTAAAAAGAACTTACAAGGTGCTAAAGAAAAATATCTTTTCTCAGCATGGCATAATTATAATGATGAACTAACTGATGAAATAAGAGTATCATCATGGAAAGAAATAGAAGATATATTATTAAAAAAAGAATAATCACAAAAAATGATTATTCTTTATTTTTTATAACTCCAACACTATAATTACTAAAATCTATTTCTTTAATAGTTTTAACAAAATCATCATATGTATAACTCATTACTTGCTCAACACTATCTGGATAATCACAATTATACATAACTATATTATTAACAAAAGGCATAACAGTTGATCCAATATTTTCTTCTCTTAAGATTATACTTAAAATGACCTGTTTTTTGTCTAATTCAAATTTCTCTTCATCGAAATCCTTTAATTCTTTTACTGTCTTAATAATTTCATCTTTTAATCTATCCATCTTACTTGTATGTGTTCCCATAGATGCAACAATGTAATTATTAACTTTACTTATACCACAAGATAATCCATCAGTAATAATTTCTTCTTTAACTAATTTATTATATAAAGGAGAAGTTATACTAAAAAACATCTTAAAGAAAAAGTTAAAATAAAAGTCTAATTTCAAAGCTTCATCATTAGTATATTTATCCAAATTAATTTTATAATTAACTTCTAAATAATTTTCTCCAGTAGGAAATTCAATCTCATGATACTCATTATTAACTTCATCAGTTTCTTCTAGTTTTAGAACTTCAAAGTCTATCTTTTTTATGTCGAGCTTATTATACTCATCTTTTATAATTTCGAGTATTTCATCTTTATTAAAATTTCCACCAACTACAATAAATTGATTACTAGGTTGATAAAAAGTTTCAAAACATAGTTTAAGATCATCTATTGTTGTCCTTTCAACTTCTTCTAAAGTACCACCAACACTTCTAAACTTAAAATGATTAAAAATAGTATCATAAGTTTTCATATTTAATCCATAAAACTTATTATTAGAACGACCCCTAAGTTCTTGATAAATAGGTCCTTTTATTCGAGTTAGTCTTTCTTCATCAAATAAAGGAGCATATATACCTTTTAATAATGTTCTAATACCAAACTCTACATTTTCTACTGCACTAAAATAAAATCTAGTCATATCTAAATGAGTAGAGGCATTAGTACTCATTTGTGCTTCTCCCAATAACTTTAAAAAGTTACCATATTTGTTTTCTTCTACAATATAGTGTTCTAATATATGAGCAATACCATCTTGAATATGATAAGTCTTACCATTACTAATAAAATCCTTAGTTGCACCACCAAACTTAGTAATATGTTGGAAGAAAACAGAATGTCTTTTTTTATCTAAATAAAAGTATATATCTAAACCATTATCTAAAGTAACTTTCTCAATCTTACTCATGTTCTTCCTCCTCAAGAAAATAAACTGTATCTAAAACAAGACTATCCATAAAATCACTAATTTCTTCACTAGAAATATTTTTAATTAATTCATGTCTTTCTTTACTAGTAATATCAATACCTAATTCTTTAACAACCACATCATCTAATAAAGAAGTCTTATCATCTAACAATCTAAGTTGATTTAATCTAGATCTTTCAACAATATTTTCTAAGAAAGGTTTAATAAACTCAGTATTTTTTAAAGATTCCATAACCTCTTTAACTTTTGAAAATGCTAAATCTTTATTATTTTTATTTATAAAGCAATCAATAATTAAAACACCAGATCTTACAATTGCCCCAGAACTTGCAGAATAAACAATTTCTTCTTCATCTCTAAGTTTCTTCATCAATAATCTAGAAGACCCAGATGAAAGTAATCCACTTACAAGTGATAATTTAATAAAATCATCCTCAGTCATATTTTTAACTTTATAAACTAATGATAAAACAGAATCTTTAAAATTACTTTTTTCATGAATAAAATTAACTTCATCTCTAGGTTCTAAGAAATGATTGTAATCTTCATCATATGAAATAACTTTATTTTTTAATAAATATTTTTTACATAAAGAAGTAACTTTTTCATCATCAAAATTACCAAATACAAAGACAACAGGACTATTGTTTAAAATATTATGTTTATAAAACTCGTAAACTTCATATCTAGTGGCTTCATCTATTAACTCTTGATGATTACTAATACTTCTGCTAATAACACCAATAGTATCAATATATTCCATTAATTTTACAGAATGATATACTTGTAAATTCTTCATCCCATTAGCAATTCTTTGTTTTAAATCTTTTCTTTCTCTTTCAAATTCAAACTCATCAAATCCACCATCAATAATTTTAGGATGGTAAATCATTTTCTCAAATAATTCAAATTGTTCATCTAAATAATCTTCTTTTAAACTATCTACATCAGGAATTATCATATTATAAGAAACAAAAGCATTATTGCCAACAATATTTCTAGTAACATTTGTATTTAATATATATTTCTTTTGTTTTTCTCTATAAAATTTATCCTCAGTATCATATTCTTCATTCATATAACTTACAAGTGGAGAAAATAATATTGAAGTAGCTAAGTCTTTTTCAAACTCATACATAGGAAATATAACTCTAATTACAATAGTATGAAAATCTTTATTCTTAACAAAAAATAAATTCTTATCAATTATTCTTTTCATAATACACCTCAACATAATTATATCATACCAATATAAATAATCTGTGATATAATAAAAATAAGACAAATAAGGAGGATTAATATATGAATTTAGAAAATAAAGTAGCTTTAATAACAGGAAGCACAAGAGGTATAGGTAACTCAATTGCAAGATTATTTCTAGAAAATAATGCTAAAGTAGTTATCTGTGGTTCTACAAAAGAAAATGCTGAAAAAGCAGTAACAAAAATGAGAGAGGAATTAAATCTAACAGATGATAATATTATGGGTATTGGACTAAATATGAAAGACAACAGTAGTATGAAATCATCAGTAGATGAAGTAATAAATAAATGGGAAAGAATTGATGTATTAGTAAATAATGCAGGAATTACTTCAAATGTATCTTTATTAGATTCAACTGACGAACAATTTATGGAAATGTTCCAAATTAACTTTTTTGGAGTAGTATCATTAACAAGAGAAGTAGTAAAACATATGAAAGAAACAGGTGGAAGTATTATCAATACATCATCTATGGTTGGAACTTATGGTTCAAGAAATCAAGCTGCATATGCATCAAGCAAATTTGCTATCAATGGATTAACAAAATCTTTAGCAAAAGAACTAGGTATGTATAACATAAGAGTAAATGCAGTAGCTCCTGGTGTAGTAGCAACAGATATGATGAATATTGTTACAGAAGAAATGAAACAAGGATTATTAAGAATGACTCCACTAAACAAAATGGCTGAACCAACAGATCTAGCAGGAGCATATTTATATCTTGCAAGTGACTTATCTAAGTTCACAACAGGAACAATTATTCAAGTTGATGGAGGACTAGTGATGTAATATGGATAAAAGTATTTTTAGAGATGTATCATACGGAATGTATGTAGTAACAACACAAAATGCAGGTTGTATTATTAACACAATGACTCAAATCACAAGTGAAAATCCAATAATCTCCATTAGCTTAAATAAAAATAATTATACAAATGAACAAATAAAGAAAGAAAAGAAATTTGCTGTATCAATTATTTCAGAAAAGACTAATCCAAATCTAATCTCAGTATTTGGATTCTCATCATCAAAAGAAAACAATAAATTTGAAAACTTTGAATATGAAGAAATAAATAATATAAAAGTATTGAAAAAACAAACAATAGGATATTTAATTTGTGAAGTAGTAGATATAATTGACTGCGAAACACACGATATCTTTTTAGGAAGAGTAATTGATGCAAAAAAAGAAAATGATAATATACCTATGACTTATAAATATTATCATGAAGTAGTAAAAGGAAAAGCTCCAAAAAACGCTCCAACATATATTGAAGAAAAAGTAGAAGATGATGTATATGTATGTGACGTTTGTGGATATCAACATAAAGGAGAAGTGCCAGAAGGATTTATTTGTCCTATCTGCGGAGTAGATCACACACATTTTAAAAAGAAATAAAAATAGGGGAGCAGGAGGTAACATGAATATACTTGATATACAAAATCCCAAATTTTTAAAGAAATTAAAAAAGAAAGACTTAGAAAAACTAAGTGAGGATATAAGAAAATTTTTAATAGAAAAAATATCTAAAACAGGAGGACATGTTTCCTCAAACTTAGGTATTGTTGATTTAACAATTGCAATTCATAAAGTATTTGATAGTCCAAAAGATAAAATAATATTTGATGTTGGACATCAATCGTATACACATAAAATACTAACTGGTAGAGCAAAAGATTTTGATAAGCTACGTCAAATGAACGGTCTATCTGGTTTTCAAAAAAGAAAAGAAAGCATTCATGATGTATATGAAGCAGGTCACTCATCAACAAGCCTATCTGCAGCATTAGGATATGCTCTTGCGAGAGATATGAATAAAAAGAAATATAATGTCGTTGCTGTAATAGGGGATGGTTCAATTGGAAATGGACTTGCCTATGAAGCCTTAAATCATATTGGTAGCCTAAAAACACCATTAATTGTAATTCTTAATGATAATGAAATGAGTATTTCTAAAAATGTTGGTGCAATAAACAATATGTTAGATAAAATCAGAAGTAATTTTAAATATGCTAAAGCAAAAAAACATACAAAAAATATTATAAAAATGATTCCATTCATTGGAAATCCATTAAATAAATTTGTAAGTTTTACAAAAGATACATTAAAGAAAATGTATGTAAAAGAAGGAGCATTATTTGAAGAATTTGGTTTTGATTATTATGGACCAATAAATGGACATGATTTTGATGAATTAGAAACTTACTTAGAAATAGCAAAAAAAGCAGATCATCCAGTACTATTACATGTAATTACTGAAAAAGGAAAAGGTTATGTTCACGCAGAAAATGATAAAGAAGGAAAATGGCATGGAATATCAGCATTTGATATAGAAACAGGAAAAACAATTTCAAGTGATACAGATAAGATAAGTTGGAGTGAAGTAATATCAAAACAACTAATTAATTTAGCAAAAAAAGATGAAGATATTATTGCAATAACTCCAGCAATGGCAAATGGAGCAAAATTAAATAACTTTAAAGCAACTTATCCCAAAAGATTTATAGATGTAGGAATAGCAGAAGAGCATGCTCTAGTTTTAGCAAATGCTATGGCTATAGAAGGAAAGAAACCTTTTGTATCAATTTATTCAACATTCTTACAAAGAGGATATGATCAAGTACAACAAGATATTGCTAGAATGAATCAACCGGTAGTAATCGGAATAGATAGAGCAGGAATTGTTGGAGATGACGGAGAAACTCATCAAGGTATTTATGATATAGCCTTTTTACAACATATTCCTAATTTGGTGATAATGGCACCACATAATTCGATAGAATCAAATGATATGTTATATACAGCCTTTGAATTAAATAAACCAGTTGCAATTAGATACTCAAGATCAAAAATAGTATATCAAGAAACAACTCCTAAAAAGATAAAACTTGGTACATGGGATAAACTAGAAGATGGAAAAGATGCAACACTTATTACATATGGAGATTTCATAGAAAATGCCAAAGCAATAAGAGAAAAGCTAAAAGAAGATAAAATAGATATCAGTATAGTAAATGCAAGATATATAAAACCATTTGATAAGTCTATGTTTAATGAAATATTAAATACAAATAAACCTATCTTTATATATGAAGAAGTATCAAGTATTGGTTCATTAGGAGAAAGACTTTGTGCATACGCACAAAACAATAACTATAAAGCAAATATTAAATGTTTCGCTATAGAAGATAAATTCATAGAACAAGGAAATAGAAATAAAGTACTAGAAAAACTAGAACTAGATATAGATTCTATTTATAACAAAATAAAAGATAATCTCTAAAATTATCTTTTTTTATTTATAATTTCTAATAATTTCTTTGTACTGAAATTAGGTACAGTATTTTTACATAAACCAATTGCAATAAAACGACTAGGTATATCACAAACATCTAATTCAAATAGTTCTTTATTATCAAGTTCTTTTGTATATATTCAAGTGTTGCATAACCTATACCCATACCAATCTTTGCAAACTGAACTGCTAATGAATAACTAGCAAGTTCAATACAAGGGTTTAAAACAACATTATATCTACTAGCAACATAATTGACTGAAAAAGATGAGTTAATAACTTGTGTTGTACTTGGCAAATAAATATAATTTATTGATCAGTGGAGGTTCAGACTATCATGGACCAAATACTAAACCAAATATATTTTTAGGAGTAGGAAAAAATAATTTAAATATAGAGAAATTATCTATACTCGATAAAATAATTGAATAATTTAATTATTTAGGGTATGATATAAAAAAGGAGGAGATAATATGATGAAAACAACTATTACATCAATTTCTCCTTTTTATTATTTAGACTTATTATTCGTATTTGAGTAATAAGTCTTTTTTTGGAGGAAAATATGAAATACAAAAGAATACTAATTAAATTAAGTGGTGAATCTCTAGCAGGAGATAAAAAAACAGGAATTGATTTTGATAAAGTATTAGAAATATGTAGTGAAATAAAAGAAATCGCAGCAAAAGGTGTTGAAGTGGCAATCGTAGTAGGAGGTGGAAACTTCTGGAGAGGAAGAAGTAATCAACAAATGGATAGATGCACTTCTGACTATATTGGAATGTTAGGAACAACAATGAACGCCTTAGCAATAGGAGATGCGTTTAAACAATTAAATCAAGATGTAAGAGTACAAACAGGAGTTGAGATGCGTCAAATAGCAGAATACTACATTAAGGATAGAGCAATAAAACATTTAACAAAGAATAGAGTAGTAGTATTTGGGTGTGGAACAGGATCACCATTCTTCTCAACAGATACAGCAGCAGCTTTAAGAGCAGCAGAAATAGGTGCCGAAGCTGTATTAAAAGCAACTAATGTAGATGGAATTTATACAAAAGATCCAAAGAAACATGATGATGCTGAAAAGATTGATAGAATAACATACTTAGAAGTATTAAATAAAAAATTAAATGTTATGGATACAACAGCAACATCATTATGTATGGATAATAATATTCCAATAATAGTATTTGATATAAATGAAAAAGGAAATTTAAAGAAACTAATAGATGGAAAAGAAATTGGTACAATAGTAGAAAATTAAAAAGAGTTTTAAACTCTTTTTTACAAAATAAATATTTATATGCTAATAAACTAAAAGAGAGTGTAGAACTTTCTTTTTTTTGCTAATAATATAATTGGAGGTGTAATATGATAAATGGATTTCAAAATGAGCAAATATTTATTTCTAATATAAATGGAAGACCATATAAGATTCAGAATTTATTACTACAAGATTTACTAAAGGAACTGTTCCCCAAAATAAAAGATGAAGATATTGTATATGCATATAAGTATGGAAAATATGCAAAAACAGACATGGTGTTAGAAGTAAATGGAAAAAGAAAAGGAATAAGTATAAAGAAAGGTATAAAAAATTCAGTTCATCTAGAACATGTAAACAAGTTCTTAAATCGATATTGGTATTTACCAAGAAGATTTAAAAATG
The DNA here is from genome assembly GCA_016293205.1 of Bacilli bacterium. Classification (GTDB taxonomy): domain Bacteria; phylum Bacillota_I; class Bacilli_A; order RF39; family UBA660; genus JAEDES01. Next base: position 4,194 of record JAEDES010000004.1, on the reverse strand, counting down.
AATTTTTAAAATATATTTATGCAGATGGTACAACTAATAATTCCGGAATTAAAAGATTAAATGCGAAAGAGTATATTGAAAATAATTATGAGAATGTTTGTTATTTAAAGGAAAGACTAGATAAAATGAAATTTAAATTACTAATAAGATTTTTAATAATAGCTGACATAAAATATAAAATACCAGTAGATGCATTTATTCATGGAGAGTATGAAGATTTTATATGGGCAACAACAGATGAGGTTTTAGAACACTTAATGAGTAAAGAGCTAAGTCTAAAAAAAAATGGTTTATCAGTAAGTAATTTATATATTCAATCATGGAATAAAAACATTATTAGAAATCCTAAATATGAATATTGTCGACATTATTTTCAGGTAAAATGGTACAACATGCCTGATGATATTATAGAAATAATGAATAAAAGAGTGCAAAAAACACAAAAAATAAAAAAAAAATTAAATTTTTTTAAAAAAGTGTTGACTTTGTTATTAATTATAGTATAATTAAAAATGTCTACTTGATTTAGTCGACTTTAGCAAATCGGAATTAGTGCTGAGGTTCGATTAATGACATATGCGGATGTAGTTTAATGGTAGAACCTCAGCCTTCCAAGCTGACTACGTGGGTTCGATTCCCATCATCCGCTCCATAAGAAGATAAAGAATCGTCGTTTGATGGTTCTTTTTTTTGTCTAACCCACGATAGTCAGCTTGCATAGGTTTATGCCGCAAAAGAAACTTTAAAATATATTTAAATTATTATATAATATAATTAGGTGATAATATGAAAGTTCTAGGTAGTGATTTTGATAATACAATCTTTTTCTTAAATGATCCGATACAAACAAAAAAGAATATAGATGCAATAAATAAGTTTAGAGAAAAAGGTAATATTTTTTGCTTAATCACTGGAAGAACCTTCAAAGAAACAAAAGATATTATAAAAGAACTAAATTTATCGTTTGATTACCTAGTATGTGCCGATGGAGCAATGATATTCAATAAAGATTTAGAATGTATAAAATTAAGTACACTAGATCAAGATGTGGCTCTTAAAGCAATAAAAATCTTAAAGGATAATGACTATGAACCATACATAGAAAATGGTTATGAAATTATAGATACTGTAGTAGACTGTATAAAAATATCTGCAGAGTATTCAAAAGATAAAGAAGATGCCGTTAGAGTAGCAAAAATATTAAATGATACTTTAGATGTCTATGCTTATGCAAGTAGAGTACATGTGAATGTAAATAATCCAAGAAATCATAAAAGACAAGCAGTTATTGATTTATCAAAAATAATAAATATTCCACTAGATAATTTTTATGTAATAGGTGACTCAATAAATGATTATGAAATGATTGAATCATATAATAGTGCTGTAGTTAAAAATTATAATAAAGAATTAGAGCCTCTTCATCCAAAAGTATGTGAATCAGTTGCTGAATATATAGAAGAATTAATGAAAAATTAGTTCTTTTTTTATGAAAAAATATAAAAATATCTTAAAATAACTAGTATTTTTAATGAAATAGTGGTATAATCAGCAAGGACGAAAAAAAGAGGTGTATATAAATGGAAAAAAGAAATATAGCGATTATAGCACACGTTGACCATGGAAAAACAACACTAGTAGACGGAATAATTAAACACTCAGGTATGTTTAGAGATAATGAAGATGTATCTGAAGTATCTATGGACTCAAATGCTATTGAAAAAGAACGTGGAATTACAATTTTAGCTAAAACAACAGCAATTGATTATAAAGGAGTAAGAATCAATATTTTAGATACTCCAGGACACGCTGACTTCGGAGGAGAAGTTGAACGTATCATGAATATGGTAGACGGAGTATTATTAGTAGTAGATGCTTATGAAGGAGCAATGCCACAAACAAGATTTGTTTTAAAAAAAGCATTTGAAGCAAAAGTAAAACCAATTGTTGTAATTAACAAAGTTGATAAACCAGCTGCAAGATGTAAACAAGTTGTAGATGAAGTGCTAGACTTATTTATTGAATTAGGTGCAGATGATGAAGCATTAGACTTTAAAGTTATTTATGCATCAGCAGTAAATGGAACTTGTTCATTAAGTGATGACATATCAACACAAACAGAAGGATTCGATGAAATCTTAGACTCAATCTTAGAAGAAATTCCAGCTCCAACAGGAAGTACAGAAGAACCATTACAATTCCAACCGGCATTATTAGACTATAATGAATTCGTAGGAAGAATTGGTATTGGACGTGTTCAAAACGGAAAAATCAGAACTGGTGAAATGGTTACATGCTGCCGTTTAGATGGAACAACAAAACAATTTAGAATTCAAAAATTATTTGGATACTATGGATATAAAAGAATTGAAATTGAAGAAGCTGAAGCAGGGGACTTAATTGCAATCGCAGGACTTGCAGATATTTCAGTAGGTGAAACTATTTGTAACAATAATAATATTAAACCATTACCATTATTACATATTGACGAACCAACATTACAAATGACATTCGGAACAAACTCATCACCATTTGTTGGTAAAGATGGAAAAATTGTTACAGCAAGAAAAATAGAGGAAAGATTAAACAAAGAAACTCAAAAAGACGTAAGTTTAAGAGTTGAACCTGCAACTAATGAATCATTCTTAGTAAGTGGACGTGGAGAACTTCACTTAGGTATTTTAATTGAAAATATGAGAAGAGAAGGATTTGAATTAGAAGTATCAAAACCACACGTAATTATAAAAGAAATAGATGGACAAAAATATGAACCATATGAAGAATTACAAATTGAAGTTCCAGAAGAATGTGTAGGAACAGTTATTGAACAACTAGGAACTCGTGGTGGAAAAATGGAAAGTATGAATAACTTTGAAAATCAAGTTAGATTAATTTATACAATTCCATCTCGTGGACTAATTGGATTCTCAACTGATTTCATGACAATGACAAAAGGTTATGGAATTATGAACCACTCATTTAAAGAATACATGCCATATGAAAATGGAGTAATTGGAGAAAGAAAACTAGGAGTATTAGTTTCTATGGAAAATGGTCAATCAACTGCATATTCAATCGGAAACTTAGAAGACCGTGGAATTATGTTTATTGAACCGGGTGTAGAAGTATATGAAGGTATGGTAGTTGGAGAATGCAATAGAGATAATGATTTAGCAGTAAATGTAGTAAAAGGAAAACAATTAACTAATACTCGTGCTGCGGGATCAGACCATACTGTAGTATTAAAAAGACCAAGACCAATCACATTAGAATATGCTTTAGACTACATCAATTCTGATGAATTAGTAGAAGTTACACCAAATCATATTCGTATTCGTAAACGTATCTTAAATACAGAAGAAAGAAAGAAATTTGATGCAAGAGTAAAAAATAACTAGAAATAGTTATTTTTTGTTTGCTAAAAAAATATATTTTGTTATAATGTATATATAGGATAGAGGAAGATGAGGTGGTTTGAATGAATCAACAACAAGGACAACAACAACTACAAAGTCAACAAATGACACGTGAAGAACTAACTAAAACTCAAGTTCTAAACTTACAAGAATTAGAACGCGTAGCAAAATTTGAAAGAAAAACAAGTAAAAGACCAGCAGTATTATTTGCAATCGCTGGTATTTTGTCTTTAACATTAGGGCTATCATACAATAATATTATGATGGCTATAGATAGTATAGATTTTACAAATCCAGCTGAAAATACATATAGAGTAGATTTAGATAGTCAATATGACTCAGCAACACCAGTGCCAACAAAGAAAGTAACTTGTACATTATTACAACCAACACAAGTAGATGGTACTGATAAATCAACAACATATGAATTATTCTTTAGTGAACAAAAACTACAAACATATGTGAAAACATTAACTGTTGCACCAACTATAGGAAATCCTAATGGAGCATTAGCCGTTCAAAACATTTTAACAACATATCAACAACTAGCAGCTAGTAAAGTTACAGGTTATGAACTAAAACCAGAAACAGATAATCAATCAACAAAGATTTCTGTTACAATTGACCTACAAGATTTAGATAGAGGTCAACTAACTTATAGTCATGCTGCAAATCCATTCACAAATGTTGAATATAATTTAGATGCAGATGAAACAACAATTGTAGCAGGATTACAAGCATCAGGATACATATGTGCAGAATAAAAGAAGACACAAGT
>JAEDES010000014.1 GCA_016293205.1 Bacilli bacterium | reverse complement strand
TCTGTACAAAACATCAAACCCTACCCCCAATGTGTTCTACATTATATCATAAATTACTTTAAAAGTCAAAAAAAATAGAGATTAATAATCTCTATTATTAGCACGGTTTCTTTTTTGAGAATTCTTAATACCTTCTTTTTTAGCATTTCTTCTTCTTACCCCTGGTTTATCATAAGCTTCTCTTTTTTTGCATTCTGAAGGGACACCGTCTCTTGCTACTTTTTGTTTGAACTTTCTTAGAGCTTGGTCTAAGTTACCTCTAACAGTTACTTTAGTTGCCATCATTATCCCTCCCTTCGTTTTAACTAAAATGAATTATACCAAAAGATTTTTTAATTTTCAACAAATTTATCAAAAAAATTTACAAAATACTACAAAAAGTACCTATATATTTCAAAAATTCTCCAAATATGACTCCAAACTTATAAATCAAAGGAAAACTAAAACATATAAGAATAATTAAAAATATCTTAAAACAAATTATTTTAAAGGACATAAATCACCTTCACCAATACGTCTTAATGAAGATCCTATTCCTTCACCAACTTCATATATAAATTTAATAATTGTTGTAAAAGCATTTAACAAAGTACCGCTAACACTACTCCCACCAATTATTTTATCTAATTCTTTATCTAATACTTTATCCATTATTACACCTCCCTGGATTAGTAAATCCTTCAAATACACCAGCTAAAAAAATAATAAATCCAACAATCCCTAACCAAAGCCATACTCCTCCACCAGTAACAGACTCAAGTTGAGAATCACTAAGTAATTTCATACTCACCTCCAAATAGAATTAAATATTTTATAGTTAACAATCTTCCTATCTAAAATAGAAAATAAAATAACTTCCCCTTCTTCAAACAAAACACTAACATCCAGTAAAACATAAGAATAAAAAACTCCTTTTCTTTTTAAAACATCTTTATCAATAGAAATAATCTCATATTTTACTTTCTTACCATCTATAAAAATAAAACTATTACGATAAAAATAATCAAGTTCCCTCTTACTAACAAATACACCTATATATTTATTATTATAAGTACCAGAAAAACTCTTATATAAATATATATTTCTTCTAAATAAAATATTCAAACTAAAAATAAATATAAAAGTAATAATAAATAAACAAATATACATAACTTTATTATTACAAAAACTCCTATTCATATATAATCCCATCTCTAAGTTCAATCACTCTATCAAATAATTTCTTATTATTAAGCCTATGACTAATTACAATTACTGTTTTATCATGCAAATACTTAAATATATTTTTAATAATTTCTTTCTCACTTTCAACATCAATATTCCCAAAAGCCTCATCAAAAATATAAATACTACTCTTCTTAAGTAAACTACGCGCAAGAATTATTCTTTGTCTTTCCCCATTACTAAAATTAAATCCATTCTCTTCAACCATAACTTTATAATCATCAACAAAATCTATTTTAGATATTCTACATACTTCTAAAAATTCATCATCCAAAACTTCTCTATTAAAAACAATATTATTATATAAAGTATCTGAAAATAAATATTCATTATTACTAACATAAGTAATATTACTCCTAATATTCTCTAAATGATAATGATTAATATCAATACTATCAATAGATACATATCCATAAGAAATATCAATATATCTCATAAGAATCTTCATTAAAGTACTTTTACCAGTACCACTCTCTCCACTAAATAATATTTTCTCACCATATGAAATATTAAGATTTAAATTAGAAAATAAAACTCTACTTCCAATCTTATAATTTAAATTATTAAAGCATATCTCTCCATCCAATTTATATGCATAATAAAAATAAGATCCCAAAAACTCTTCTTTTCTAATTGAAAACAAATCCTCAACTCTCTTTAATGAAATATTAAAATCAATAAACTCTAATAAAACATCAATAATATTATTTAAACTACTAAGTAAATAAGAAAAAAAACTTGAATATAAATATAAATCAGTAATAGAAAAACTACTATCTATAACTAAATAAACACCTAATCCATAAACAATAATATTAATAATACTAATAACACTATTCTTAAAGAAATTATTAATATATAAAAATTTATTAAACTTATAATTACTATTAAGTAAACTACTATATTTTAAACAAAATTTATCATACATTAACTTCTCTAAATGACATCCCTTAATTGTATCAACATTACTAAGAGCCTCTATCAAATATGAATTAACAGAATCATTATAAATATTATTTATCTTAATAAACTTCTTTTTAATTTTATTTCTAATCATAACAAAAATAATATAAATCAAAAGAATAATAAAAATAATAATACTAATTCTTTTATTAATCTTAAATAAAAATATACTAAATATGATAAAACTAATTAAATCACTACAAATAATAACAAATACTTTTCCAATAAAATTCTTAATTTTATTTAAATCTTTAATCTTAGAAATAATCTCTCCAACAGTCCTATTTTTATAAAATAAATATGGAAGGTAAAAAATTTGTTTTAATGTTTTTAAAGTAATAATCTCTTCAAGTACTAATAACCATTTATCTAATAGAATACATCTAACTAAATCAAAAATATTTTTATAAATATAAAACATAAAAACTAAACTACTAATAAAATAAATATTAGTTTTAACATTATAATTAATAGAATATTCAATTAAATATTTAAAATGAAAACAACATATAATATTTAATACAAAGTATAAAAACAATACTCCCCCTAACAATAAACTTTGTATTTTATTATTTTTTAAATAATTAATAATCTCTATTCTAATAATTTTTCTTGGCTTTATGAGAGGTAGTTTCTTGATACATTTAAGAAAGATATAATTATTAGTAGAAATAATTTTAAATTCCATAAATGATAAAATTCTTTTTCCTTTAGCAGGATCCATTACATAAATAACTTCTTTTTCTCGATCAATCTTATAGATAACAATAAAATGTTTAAATCCTTTATTAGTTAAAACATGCGCTAGACAGGGTAAGTTATTATCTTCTATTTTATTCAAGTCTCCACATACTCCAACAGCATCAAATCCAAGTATTCTTGCTCCTTCTATAAGACCTAATGCAGAAACACCATTCTTTGTTGTATTTGTAATTTCTCTTAAGTATTCCTTCGATACATCTCCACCATAAAATCGAATAATACTAAGTAATGAACAAATACCACAATCTTTGTTCCCATCTTGTAAAACTACTTTCATTTTTCACCTTCCAATTATATTATTATCGTCAAAATTTTTTTACTACAATAAATTTACAAAAAGACAAAAAAAAACTCAGATTTCTCTGAGTAATTTTTAAAATGGTGTTCGCGAGGCGACTCGAACGCCTGACCGATCGCTTAGAAGGCGATTGCTCTATCCAGCTGAGCTACGCAAACATATATTTCAACTGACAAGTTAAATTATACAACAAAAAAACTTGAATTTCAAGTCTTTTTTTAAGAATTTACCTCATAATATGATTAACTTCTTCTCCATTAACCAAAAACATCACCATATTTACATCATAATTATCAAATATAGAATAACTAATCGTATACATAACTTCTTCTAATATTTTATCATTACTATCAAATAAATAATCATCAAAATTTAAAAAGAAGATATCATTTTCTATCTGATAATCAATAAGTTTAACATTACTATTTAAAAAACTCATAAGATTAACTTCACTTAAATAACTACTCTTAAGTTCTTCAATAATAATTTTAACTTTCTCTCTATCATCATTAATATACTTAGTAACTGGAACATAATAAATTTCTTCATCTATTAAATCAACATAATATAAAATAACACGATTAATATCTTTTCTACTAGTAATATCGTATCTATTATTTATACCAATACTTTTATTTAAAACAGAACCAAATACTTCTAAAGAATTAGGATAGCTTCTAAGTAATTCACCATCTACTAATATGGATACACCTTCTACATCAACTAAATCCATAATAGTATAAACAATACTAGAAATCATATGTTTTTCATGTCCAATAGAAACATTCAAAATTTCTTTAGAAAAATCTACTGTAACTAAATCATCACCACATATAACTTCATTAATCTTTGTCCCTTTAGGAATTACACCCATTAATTCATTAGAATATTTATTATTATCAGATTCTATTAAATAACTAAGAGCTTTCTTAATATTTAAAACATTATCATCACTATCTAAATATATATTTTTTCTAACTAAATAATCATTCTTACTAAGTAAATAAACGTATCCATTACCAATACCACTAATATCATTAATTTCTAAATTAACTTTTAAAGTATTATCCAAATTAATAGTCATTAAAGAAAATACACATAAAATAATAAACATCGATAATGTTGTAGTAAATATCTTTCTAATAGCCTTAGTTTTAATCATAGAACCTCCTATAAATTAACTTCACCTAATCTAACTAATTCTATAACCGCTCCTACTCTACTTTTAACACCTAATTTTTGTATAACATTTGATACATGATTTCTTACAGTTTTTTCACTAATAAAAAGAAAATCACTAATTTCTTTAGTTTCCATTCCATCTATTAATAATAAAAATATTTCTCTTTCTCTATCAGTTAATAATCTCATAAAATCACCTAATGTATTTTATGACCAAAATAAAGAAATGCTATTTCTTTTGAAACTTAACAGTAATATATTTTTTTACTTTGAATTCTTCTTGTATAAGTCGCATAACTTTGTTTGCTAAAATATTATCATGTTCTGAAGAAATACATACAGTAGAAATATTACTATTATCAATCTTAACAAAACAATCTAATTTTAAATTACTTTTTAATTTCTTCTCAAGTAATTCTTCTTGTCCTTGAATCTCATTAAGATATTTTAATTTCTCATATAAATTATTCTTTTCGGTACTACTAATATCTTCTTTAGTCATTGCTTCTTGTAAAACATCCATCTCACTTTGTCTTTCTTCTTCTAAACTAACTCTCATCGCTACTAAAGAAGAAACCTCAGTAACTTTATCAATTATTACTTCTTTATTAACATCACTTTCTACATCTTTTAATAAATCATTAGGCATAGTAACATAATAAACACTAAGTACTAAAATTAAACTAAATAATGTTAAAAACCATAAATTTTGTTTTGATATCATACGACTCCTCCTAATCAAATATATGAGCAAAAAAAAAGAATATTCAAAAATATTCTTAAATTTCTCTTCCACACTTATTACAGAATCTATCATACTCTGTAATAGCATTACCACAATTAGGACAAAAATGATATTCTGGATGATTATTTATAACAGAATTATTTATATTAGTATTAAAATTATTACTTGTTTTTTTGCTCACACCATTACCTCTAAAAACAACATCATTACATCCTTTAGCACCTAAATATTCTCCTGTTATACCTAAATATATTTTAGCTATAGGTCCAAACATAACTAACATTACTGTTGTAAACATTCCTTTACCAAAACTATTAGAAATACTTGCACTTAGTGCAATAATAAATCCAATCGTTGCAAAAGCCGATAAAACACTTAAGCTATCACCTTCATAAGGCATCATTCCTTCTATAATTCCCACTAAAAAAGGAACACCATATTTTAAAGCAAACCAGAAATAACTAGCACCAGATATTTCACATAATACATAATCATTATATATAGGAACAAAACCTAAAAAGAAATTTCTACCAGCTTTTTTTATTATTAAAGCATTACCTATACAAGAGAAAAACCAAAATATAACTAAAATAACAAAAATAATACCAACAACTATTAAAACTGCTTCTTCTAATGCAGATAGTCCCATCGCTAACCACTTCATATTAAAAACCTCACTATTCACACTTTAAAAGTCTTTCAACCGCTTTCATAACCCCAAGTTTACCATAATTATATGTAAGTCCACCTTGCATATAAGCAATATAAGGTTCTCTCATAGGTCCATCACAAGAAAGTTCAATTGAAGATCCTTGTGTAAATGAACCACTTGCCATAATAATTTTATCATCATAACCAGGCATATCACTCGCTTCTACTATTGCCATAGAATCAATTGCCGATGCTTGTTGAATACCTCGAGTATATTCAATCAATTTCTTAGGATCCCTAAATATAATATTTTGAACTATATCTACTCTTTCATCATTGTATTTAGGTTCTACATCATACCCTAATTCTTCTAATACTTTACTTGCAAGAACTGCTGTTTTTAAAGAAGAAGCAACTACTGTAGGAGCCATATAAATTCCTTGTAAGAATTGTTTATTAATTCCAAGTGTTGGACCAACTTCTCTACCTTCACCAGGTAAAGTTAATCTTTCTCCACATAAATCTATTAAATCTGATCTTCCAGCAATATAAGCACCATTAGGAGCAATACCTCCACCTAAGTTCTTAATTAATGAACCAACCATTATATCTGCTCCAATACTAGGATGAACTGGCTCAACATCACTAACAAATTCACAATAACAATTATCAACCATTACAATAACAGACTCATCTATAGATTTAATTAAATCAATACATTTCTTAACTTTATCTAAAGAAAGACTCTTTCTAGTTGAATAACCTTTACTTCTTTGAATCTCTACTACTTTTACTTTATTATTAGTAATAAAATCTCTAATCTTATCATAATCAAAATCATCATTAACAAGATCTATTTGTTCATACTTAACACCAAAGCTAATTAAACTACTAGCATTTTCCTTAATACCAATAACTTCATCCATAGTATCATATGGTTTACCACAAACTGATAATAATACGTCTCCTGGTCTAAGCAGTGCAAAAAAACATACATTTAAAGCATGAGAACCAGAAACAAATTGATTTCTTACAAGTGCATCTTCTGCCCCAAAAACATCTTTAAATACTTCTTCTATCGCTTCTCTACCTAAATCATTATAACCATATCCCGTAGTAGAATTAAAATGCGATTCATTAATTCTATTTTTATGAAAACTGCTTAATACTTTTAAACTATTATTAAAAGCTCTATCATCTATCTTTTTAAATTCTTCCTTACATGCATCTTCGCATCTATTAACTAAGTCAATTACTTCTCTACTAATTTCTAATTCATTATACATGTTATCATTCTCCTTAACCATTAAACTTTCCCCCATCTACTCTAATAATAGAATCATTTACATAACTAGCTTTATTACTTGCTAAAAAAACAATTACTTTAGCAATCTCTTCTGGATCAGCAAATCTTCCAAGTAATATATTCTTTTCTTCTTCATGTACTTGTTCTACTGATAATTCTTTATTCATATCAGTATTAACCCATCCAGGACATACACAATTAACTCTAATATATGGACTAAATTCTCTTGCTAAATTATGTGTAAGTGAAATTACTCCTGCTTTAGAAGCATCATAATCACAACTTTCTGGATAATAAGTATCAATTGCATTAGTAGAAGAAACATTAATAATAGAACCATTTCCATTATCTAACATAACTTTAGCAGCATACTTACTACATAAATAAGTACCTATTAAATTAACATCAAGAATTCTTCTAAAACTTTCCATATCTTTATCCATTAATAAACTATCTTTACATACACTTGCATTATTAACTAAAATATCTAAACTACCAAAATAATCAACTATCTCATTAATCATTTCAATAACTTCATCTTCTTTAGAAACATCACATTTAACAACTAAACATCTAACATTAAAATTAGATTCAACATAGTCTTTTAATTCAAATGCTTCTTCTCTATGATGACAATAATTAATTACAACATCAAGTCCTGCTTTAGCAAATTCTATAATTGTACTTCTACCAATACCACGATTACTACCAGTAACTAAAACAACTTTACTCATTTTATCACAACCCTAATTTATTTAATTCTATATAATTTAAAACTTCTTCCTCACTATTAATATCAAACATATAAGAATAAAGTTTCCCATCAACTATAAATAATATTCCAGGAGTAACAACTTCCTCCTCTTTCATATTAAATCTTTTTAATATTTTATAGAAATCATCTTCTTTGTCAACATTTAATTCAAAATATGATACTCCTTTACTATCTAAAGTATTTTTAACCATATCACATTTATCACACTTTTTACTTTCAAAAACAACTACAAAATTATCTTTATTTAAAATCATTTTATATACTTTAGAATGATTATTACCAAAAGCATTATTAAATGCAAATATTGCAGGAATACAAAAAAGTATAGCTGCACATATACCTATAGTAAATCTATTTCTAAGTTCAATAACTTCAGGATCCTTCATAATATCACTCCCAACCCATATATATCTTATTATAATATATTTTTACATAAATAAAAAGAGACTAACGTCTCTTAATTATTTTACTCTATCTACTTTGATAGCAGCTTTTTCATCATTTAATTCAAAGTATTCTTCTAACTTATCATCTTTAACAAGTTTTTCTCCTAATACTTCACCCATGATGTAATCTTTATACATATCTAACATCTTATCAATAGCCTCAGTTCCATTGTAATAAATATTAATATGATCAGTAATTACAAAGTCTGCATCTTTTCTTAAACTTTGAACTTTTCTTACGAATTCACGTGCAAGTCCTTCTAAGATTAATTCTTCAGTTAATTCAGTTTCAAGAACTACACAAGTTCTATTATTACTTGTAGAAGCATAACCTTCTTTTTGTTTAATAGAAATTAATACCATTTCATCAGTTAAAGTAAAGTCTTCTCCATCTAACTTAATAGTTAATCCTCCATCAGTAATTTGTGAAATTTCCTTACTAGTTAATTTAGATAATACTTCTTGTAATTCTTTAACCTTAGGTCCTAATGTTTTTCCTAAAACTTTAAAGTTAGGTTTAACAATATATTCTAAGTAAGTAGTCATATCTTCTTTAAATACAACTTCTTTTACATTTAATTCTTCTTTAATTACATCAAGTAAATCACCAATAATCATTTCATCTGATTTAGGTAAAATTAAACTTTGAATTGGTTGTCTAACTTTAATATTAACTTCTTCTCTAGCAAATCTACCTAAAGAACATACATCTCTAACTAAATCCATTCTTTCTTCAACAACTTCATTAATTAAATCAGTATTTTCAAGTGGGAATTCTGCTAAATGAACAGATTCTTCTCCAGTTAAATTTCTATAAATTTCTTCTGTTAAGAATGGAGTAATTGGAGCACATAACTTACATAAAGTAACTAATACTTCATAAGTAGTTAAGTATACTGCCTTTTTACTTTCAGTTAACTCACTATCCCAGAATCTTCTTCTATTACTTCTAATATACCAGTTAGATAAATCATCATTTAAGAACGGTACAATTAATCTTGCTACTTTATTTAAATCATACTCTTGATATGCAGCATTAACATCTCTAACTAATTTGTTTAATTTAGAAAGTAACCATCTATCAATTAAATCTCTTTCCTCTACTGGAATATTATATTCTCTTGGATCAATATTATCAGCATTAGCATACATTTCAAAGAATGAATATGCATTTTTAAATGTTGAAATATATTTAGAATAAATTTCTTTTAATCCTTCTTCATCAAACTTTAATGGAGTCCATACTGGAGATACATATGGTAAATAGAATCTAACAGTATCTGCACCATATTTTTGCATTGTAGTAAATGGTTCAACGATATTACCACGAGACTTACTCATCTTTTTACCTTCAGCATCTTGAATTAAATCATTAACTAATACGTTTTTATAAGGGCTACATCCTTTTAAGAATGTTGAAATTACTAATAATACATAGAACCATCCACGAGTTTGATCAACACCTTCGCAGATGAAATCTGCTGGGAATTGTTTTTCAAAGAAATCTTCATTTTCAAATGGATAATGATATTGTGCAAATGGCATTGATCCAGAATCGAACCAACAGTCAATTACATCACTAACTCTATTCATTGTCTTACCACATTTAGGGCATTTAATATGAACATCATCAACATATGGTCTATGTAAATCAATTGACTCATCAATTTCTTCAATAGCTAAATCAACTAATTCTTTTCTAGAACCAATCATCATATCATGTCCACATTCACATCTCCATAATGGAAGTGGTGTTCCCCAATAACGACTACGTGAAATTGCCCAATCATTCATATTTTCTAACCAGTTAGCAAATCTCTTTTCACCAACATATGCTGGATACCAATTAACTTTCTTATTAGCTTCAATAATCTTATCTTGGATTTTTGTAACTTCTAAATAGAAAGATGGTTTTGAATAATAAATTAATGGTGTAGAACATCTCCAACAATGTGGATAGTCATGTGTCATTTTTTGTTTCTTAAATAATTTATCTTCTCCAGCTAAATATTTAATAATATCTACTTCAAGTTCAGAATCAATTACAAGTCTACCTTTCCATGGACCATCTAAATAACATCCATCTTCTCCTACTGGATTTAAGTAAGGTAAATTATAATTCTTTCCTACTTGGGCATCATCAGCACCAAATGCAGGAGCAATATGAACGATACCAGTACCATCACTCATAGTAACATAGTTATCACAAGTTACAAAGAATGCCTTTTTATTTACTTCAAAAAATGGTAATAATTGTTCATATTCAACATATTCTAAATCTTTACCTTTATATTCTTCAACAACTTCATAACCTTCTCCTAAGACATTATCAGCTAAAGCCTTAGCAACGATAAAGTTGTATCCTTTAGATAAACACTTAACATAAGTTTCATTAGGATTAACACATAATGCAACGTTAGCACATAATGTCCATGGAGTTGTTGTCCATACTAAGAAATATGTATTTTCTTGCGATTTTAATTTAAATGGAACATATACAGTATTTACAGATACTTCTTTATATCCTTGAGCAACTTCATGTGAAGCAAGTCCTGTACCACATCTTGGACAATATGGTAAAATCTTACTTCCTTCATAGAATAATCCTTCATCAAAGAATTTCTTTAAAATCCACCATTCAGTTTCAATATAATCATTATTATAAGTAACATATGGATGTTCAAGATCGATAAATTGACCCATCTTTTTAGTTAAATCAGAGAAAGATTTTTCATTCTTCCATACACTTTCTCTACACTTTTGATTAAATTCTTCAATACCATATTTTTCGATATCACCTTTTCCAGAGAATCCTAATTCTTTTTCTACTTGTAATTCTACTGGTAAACCATGAGTATCCCATCCTACTTTACGATATACTTGATATCCTTGCATTGTCTTATATTTACAGAATGTATCCTTTAAGAACTTTGCAAGCATATGGTGTAATCCAGGATGTCCATTAGCTGTAGCAGGTCCATCATAGAAAACAAACTTATTGGCCTCATCTCTAGTTTCAATACTTCTTTTTAAAATATCGATTTCATCCCAATACTCAATAAATTTCTTTTCAATTTCTTCATTTGTTCCTTGAGTTAATTTTTCAAATTTCATAATTTCTCCTCCTTCTTTTTTTATACAAATATTACATAACTATAATATAATACAAACATTATAATAAATATAATACCTTCATTTTTTTTAATCTTATAATCATTATAAGAAAATATAAATAATAATGCTGCTGATGCTAACATCATCATTAAATCAACAAGATTATAAGTAATATTAGGAATACTTCCAAATAATAATACTGGTAATCCAATAACTACCCCAAAATTAAATATATTACTTCCTACAACATTACCGATTGCAATATCATATTCCCCTTTCTTAGTAGCAATAACACTTGTTACTAATTCAGGTAAAGATGTTCCCATTGCAATAATTGTTAACCCAATCATTCTTTGACTAACTCCTAACATCTCAGCTATATAACTAGCAGAATCAACTACATAGTTACTTCCTAAAACAATACCAGTAATTCCTAGCACAGTAAGTAAAATAGCTTTAGGTAGTTTCATTAATTTTTCTTCATCAACTTCATCTTCTGTTTTATTTCTCATAAGAGAAATTAAATAGTAAACAAATACTAAGAAAAATAATAATAAAACAAATCCATCTCCTCTAGTAAACATATTTGTAATTTTACTATCAAATAAATTATCTGAAAGTAAAGTAAATAATAAAGTAGACATCAATAATGTAATTGGTAATTCTTTTTTAACAGTATTATTTTTAACTGTTAATGTATGAACACATGCTGATACACCAAGTATTAATAATATATTAAATATATTACTACCAACAACATTTCCTAAAACAATATCTCCACTTCCTGAAAGCAATGACTTAATACTTACAGCAAACTCAGGTGCACTTGTACCAAATGCTACTATTGTTAATCCAATTAACATCTTAGAAATTTTAAAATTTCCAGCTACAGCACTTGCTCCATCTACAAACCAATCTGCTCCTTTTATTAAAATCACGAACCCCACTACTAATAAGATAATATATGCTAACATAAATCCCCTTTCTAAATAAAAAAACTATTCATCCCTATAAGGACGAACAGTTCGTGGTACCACCTTAATTTACAAGAAAATTATCTACCAATAATTTACTTATCTTGATTACTATAACGCGTTACCGTATTTATCTTATCCATAAATCACAACTTGAAAGTGATCTTAATATTAATTTCATACTTGTTTTCACCAACCACAAGTTCTCTACAAATCCATTAATATTACATCTTTCGCACTTGCTTTCCCAACTAATATATCACATAACTTTTTATTTTACAACCTAAAATTTTATCTATAATTTAGTCTCATATTATTTTCTTTAGTATAAACTTTATCTCTACTTAAAGTTCCACCACTAATAATGAAATCAAGTTCATTCTTATATTGTTTAACATCTTCATCATAGTAATGACCATGAACTAATTCTTTAGAATACTTAGCTTCATCTCCACTAGCTTGTGCAGCAGTACCTACAACAGTAAATGATGTTGCCATAGCAAATGCTACAACCTTTCTACATAATTTAATATTTTTTGCTTTCATATAAACCCTCCATTTTTTTAAAAAAAACTGAATCATCGTGGATCCAGTTCTAAAACTTCGATTTCTTCGACAACAGCCATTTGTTGTTCCATTATAACTTTTAATTTTCTTTTAAATATTTTCATATTCTTTTCTAATAGTTCTGCATTGTTCTCAATTCTTTCAGCTTTTAATAAAGCTTCATTAACGATTCTACTAGCATTATGTTTAGCATCTGTAACAATACTTTCTGACTCATCTCTAGCCATTCTTCTTATATTGTCTCCAGTTTCTTCTGCTTTAATAATCGCTTTCTTCAATGTATCTTCTATACTTTTATAATGTTCTAGTTCTGCCCTTAATTTTTCTATTTCAGTATTTTGATTTTTTACTCTTTGTATAATACTTTCTGTTTGAACAATTACATCACCAATAAATTGATTTACTTCACTGCGATTATACCCATTAGCTTCATAACTAAATTTATCCATATAATCTCACCTCAGAATAATTATAAATTAAATATTAAAAGAAATCTTCATCATCATTTTCTTTTTTACCACGGTTATTTTTAGTATTAGTACTATTAGCAGCATTATCATCACTAATATTACCTTCTACATTAACATTTCTAGGAGTACAAAGGAATATTCCTCCACCTAATTTTTGAATCTTACCATCTATAGCATAAATTGCACCATATAAGAAATCAATAATTCTTTTAGCTTGATCAGGTGTAACTCTTTTTAAATTAACTACAACTGCACTTCTACTCTTTAAATAATCAACAATTTGTTGTCCTTCAGAATAAGCTCTTGGTTCTAAAAGCATCATTTTACTTCCAGCCATACCATTTTGTTGATGATATTCTTCTTTTGTCACATTATAGAATTCATCTTCACCAGAAGCTTCAACTTTTGTCTCATCTCCACCGATTATATCTTTAAAAAAACCCATAAACAAGTCCTCCATCCTAATACACATATTATATACTATAACTAATTTTAACATAAATTAACAAAAAGAAAAAGACTAAATCGTAAAAAATTAGTCTTTTAATTTAAAGTAATATAAACTCTGATATTAATATGTTTAGAACTATCTTTAATATTAGATGGAATAATAAACTTATTAGAAGTATTATTATAATTTACATTTATATATTCACCATTTCCATTCTTAGCAAAAATAGAATCCATAGTATATAAAACATCACCAAAATTTAAAGTAACTTCATATGGAATATCAGATATTACATTACTAACATAATAAGTAAAAAGTCCATCAGAATCATATACTCCGTCAATAGTCAACGTATCACCACTAAGAAGATTTGTTAAAGTAATAGAAGTTCCTTCTATTTCTACTAAAGAAGCATCACTTGATTGTCTAACATATATTGTAGAACGATAGTCTTTATTAGTAGTAATCATAGAGTCAAAATAAAATTTAGCATAAATTGTATCTTCATAATAACTACTAGGTATACTAATATAACCATTCTCATCTACAACTGAATTATATACATCGTTTTCATCCATCATTGTAACATCTCTTAATACATATCCGGTATGATTTTTTAGGGAAACTTTATATTTTCTATTATTATAAACCTCCTCAAAACTACAATAATAATCAGAACCAGTAATAGTACAATCAATAGTTTCATATGTTTCAACATCTGTTATTATAATATCATCTTCAGTAATTCTATTTCTATTACCAAATGTATCATAAACATATGCATAACCAACTAATTTATTAAAAGGAGCAGAAGGAGAAACAACACTACTATCATCAGCTTGAGTATAGACAAACGATAATCCTAAATTTAAGTTCACATCACTGGTCGGCAAATTAGCAAGACTTACATCTTTTCTATAAGCAACAGTAACAGCAACTTTAGCAGTACCATCAGTTTTTTGTAAGAAATGTTTCTCGGTAATAGGAGTTCCATCTTCATATTCAATATTATAAATTAAATACTTTGATTGTTCTTCTGTTAACTCAGGAGTCTTGATAATACTTTCAATCATCGCATCAATATCACCTTTATTTCTTATACGAAGAACAAATCTATAATAATCTCCAGGTTCCTCTAGTCTAGCACTAAAATCAAGATGAGTTTTATCACTTGATATAGTTGGTTGATCTAAAGTTACACTACCTTCATCTACTTTGATATAACTGCTAATATAAACATTCCAATTAGAAGCAACAATATTTGTACTACCAGAAATATTTAGAGTAGTATTCAAAATAGAATAAGCTATAGTCAAACTAGTAATTAAACAAATTATTATAATAAGTATACAAAGATAAGATTTTCTATTAAATTTGGCATTCGAAAATAATTTCATTCTCATACTGTTCACCTATTATAAGTATAACATATAAAATATATTGAAACAATAAAAAAGGCCAAAGGCCTTTAATTTCCAGTTACTGCTGGTGTTGTAACAACGTTATTTTGACTAACAGGTGCCATTTGTGTAAGCATATTTGAAGATACCGGTGCTGCCGCAGCAACTGCACTTGTAGCAGTAGTTGTAGTTGTACTAACTGCACCAGTTTCATTAACAACATTTTCTTTAACAGCTCCATTTGCCACTATATTTTGAGCAGGTTCTTTATACCAAACAGTCTCCAAGTCAACGTTATTACTTAACGGTCTAGGATCTGGTAAATCAATATACATTGAAATTGGAACCTTAAATGCATTACCGAATGCTATACAGTTACCAGGTTTCAAGTTTTTAAGTTGTAAAACTACTTCTGATGAAACATTAGGTACCATATCTTTAATATATCCTAAATCAAGTGGATGCAATGTTCTTAAAATAATAAAGTTTGCACATTGAGAAATACATGTATCAGAAAGTTCACTAGGTCTTTGAGTAATTAATGCTAAGAACATACCATACTTACGACCTTCCTTAGTAATACGTTCGAATATATTATATCCAAGTAAAGATTTATCTGTATCATTCTTTAAAACATATCTATGTGCTTCTTCAATAATTATATGAAATGCTCTACTACCACGAGGTTTTAAAGTAGATGCTTTTAAGAATAACATTCTAGATATAATCTTAGTAATAACTTTTGCCATACGATCATCAATATAGTTAATATTAAAGTTAATTAATTGACACTTGCCACCATTTTCTTTATTAGTAGTTAAATAATCAATATATTCATCTCTTGTAACATAATGTGGGAAGTTAAAATATTCTTTATTTTCTCCACTAGCAAGAGTATGAAGTCTAACACTAACAACATTAGCATAATCGAATACTTTATCACTCTTTAAAATACCTTCACTAATTAAAGCAAATTCCATTGCTAACTCTAAATCATTTAAACTATAGAATTTATTTAAATCACTTTCAGGAATTTCTTCTTCTTCATCCATAATATATCCACGTATAAATTCAACAACTAATTCCATTTCTTGCATTTTTCCAGATTTATCAACAAATAAACATTGTTTTAATGTACGTACATATCCAGGTTGAGCTATTTGACTATTAAGGCTTAACGATGAAGTATTAAATTTAGTTAAAACTCCAATTACTTGGTCTCTAATCTTAGTAGAATCATTTCCTGATAATAATATATCTTGTAAAGCTCGCGCTATAATATCATTTTTTCTTCTAACAACAGCTTCACTACTACCAGTTAAAATAGGAACTAACTTTAAAGTCTTCTCTAATATTGGTAATTGTGCAGGAGTTGTTACATCTAATAATAAAGCTAAATCATCAACATCTAATAACCAAATAGGTATTCTTAATAATTCTGCTTCTCCAAATTCTAAGTTAGTAGTAAATACTTGATAATTTAAATTTGGATTTTGTTGATGTATTTTTCCAAATGCATTTGTATATTCTCCATAAGCATCAAAGAAAAATAAATTTGAATTAATAGGTGGTGTTGGACTACTTGTATAAAGTTTTTGTAAAATTGAAGCAACAGTACAACTCTTACCAGCACCAGAGTTACCTAATATTGCAAAGTGATTACTAAAGAAATCATTTATATTAACATTAATCTTATAACCTGGATAAATGTTACTTGTACCAAAATTAGTTTGTCCAAACTTAGTTTCTTGATCTCCTAAAATAGTAGCAAGTTCATCAATCTTAATTAATCTTACTTTAGACTTAAATGAAGGTTTAATAGCAGACCCTGGTGTAAATGAACCATTTTTTATTTCACCCAAAATATTTACAACCATTTTTGTTTGCGTAACTTGTGCTACTTCACCTACTACTCTATTATCCCCATCTTCAAAAACAACATGTAAACTAACTAAGTTAGGTTGATTAGTAATATCAATTGTTAACTTGATAATAACATTATTATCAATAATCTCCATAATGTTTCCTAGCATCACGATTCACCCTCTATCATAACAAGTATACCAAAAAACAAAATAAAAAAAAAGTCACTAAATGACTTTTTTAAATTTAATAAGTAATAAATAAAATCCATATAAGATAAAACTAATTATAGAACCAATAATTCCTATCTTTAATCCTGGAGTAAAATATTTAAACTCAATATTATTAATTCCTTTATTAATTTTAATACCCATCATACCATTATCAACTTTCTCAATATCAACTTCTTTATTATTAATAAATGCTCTAAAACCTTTATCATAAGGAACTGTGTATATTGCAAAAGCATCATCACTACTATCAATGATAGAACTAAATCCATTCTTAGTAAATTTAAATTCATTACTATTATAATCTACTTCTTTAATAACATCTTTATATTTATCAATTTGTTCATCATTAAGAATAACATAATCACTTAAAGAGTTAATTCTATCATTAACACTTAGTTTATTAAAATCATCTATACTCATATATTTAGCTTTATTAAATCCAAATTCTTTATATCCAGGATTTAAATAAATTAAATAATTCTTATCTTCATAAACTAATTCTAAATCACTTTCTTCTCCACAAGAAATATAATATTTAACTCCTAAATAATCATTAATTCTATCATCATTAATAATAGTACTAACAGTTCTAGGATACCCAATACTATAATAAAATTCAAAATTACTTCCATTTATATTAGAATTAAATCCCTTTACATTATTAAATCTACCAACACACCCTAAATTATGTAGACAATCATTATAACTATTAGAACGACTATTCTCTAAAATATTTACTTTAGATATATCTAAATAGTTATGATAATAACTATTATCAAGACTCTTATCACTATAATAATATGTAGTATAGTTACCCCAAATAAATACAAAAACAAATATGCCAACAACTAAATATAAGTATTTATCAATCTTACTACTACAAACAATATAAGTATAGATTAAACAAATAATTCCCATTATAATCATTAAATAAAAATATACTGGTTGAAATATAATATCAAAGTTATCAAATCTAAATATATATAATAATACTCCAATAAATAATATAAAATATAATCCTATATTTAAAACTAATGGTAATTTTAATTTAACCTTATCTTCTAAGCACTTACAAGACATTAAACTCATAATAAGTATTAACATATAATACCATCTAGCATAATACAAACTATTAAATAAGAAAAAACTACTATTAAGAATTGGTATTATCATAAATATAAATCCTACTATAAATAAAACACTATACCATTTCTTATAATTTTTAATTAAACATCCAATTAATAATAATGATCCAACTAATGGTAAAAATATCTCTACACTAGCATAATTTGCTTCTACTATAAAACTATTCATATGCATTACTTCATTAGGAAAAATAAATGCTTTAAGTATTTCTAATAATATAAAGAATTGATGTTTTAACATACTAACTAAATTCCATGAAGAACCTAATCTAGGATTACCTAACATAAAAAGCATTGATGGCATTAATACAAAACAAGCTGCTCCTATCCCAAGAACCCCTTCTACTACTAACCATCCAATCTTCTTTAAATCAAATTTATATTCTTTACAAATCAACTTAACTAAAAAATAAAGTACAAAGAACACACCTTGTCCAATAAAGAAAAACCAATTAGTGCAAGCAAGTATAAATACACTAGAGAAGAACCACCCTTTCTTATTATCATACATATAATTATCTAACGTATATAAAAGAAGTGGAAACAATGCAATTACATCACTAAAATGAAATAAAATATTATTTAAATGAAAACCTGAAAATGTATAAAGTAATGATCCTATAATTGCATATTTATAATCTTTAAAATATCTTTTTAAAAATAAATAACTAGTTAATCCTGCAATACCATATTTTAGTATCATAAATATCCCATTTAAATATGGGATAAGACTAATTGGAAACAAATACATAATTAATGAAAAAGGACTAAATAGATTATAAAAACTAAAAGTACCTATAAAATTACTACCTAATTCATTATACCAATTCCAAAGAAAACTACCTTCTTTAACTGCATCAGACATAATCATATTAAAAGGTACTTGTTGTAAATTATAATCTGATGTTAAGGAATAAATACCCTTACCTACAATCATATTAGGTAACACAATTAAACATCCTAATATAAAGGATAATATAAATGCTAAAAACATTTTTGATTTAAATATCTTTTTCATAACTACTCACCAAGCAAATTATATAATAAAACCAAAATAAAAAATAGACACAAAGTGTCTATTACTCAAATAATCCATGAAGTTTTTTTCTATCAAGATCACTAATCTCTAATACTTTCCATTCATTATCTTTCTTTTCTAGATCAAATGTTAAAGTATATTTAATCTTATCAGAAACATTTTTCATTTGTTGTATTTTATAATCAATATATTTAGAAGATACTTTTATAATGTCTCCATCTTCTCTATCAACATTTTCTTCATGACTAGCTTGTTCAAACATATCTCTATTTTCATTATAGTATTCTTCACTTTTTCTAATTGAAGATGCATAATCAAATACTTCAATCTCTACTTCTACAGTTGCCTTATCTTCATCAATTTCTTCATCTACAATTTTATAGTTTAAATTTTGATATTGTCTTTCCATTAGAGTTTTATACTCCTTCTTTTGTTCATCAGACATATCAGAATCTTCTGAAACAACTTTATCTAATTGAGCTAAAACTTCACTATCCATCTTTTGATATTTACTAAGAAATTTCTCAACTGCACCTGTAGGGCTCATATCATTACCACAACCAGTTAATAAAAATAAAGATAATAAACCAATAATAAATAATTTTTTCATATAATCCTCCCACTAATATAATGTACAAAGTAAAAAAATTTTATACAAAAAAAGAGACAAATTTGTCTCTTAAAATTCACAATTTCCTGGTGTTCTTGGGAATGGAATAACATCTCTAATATTTTCTACTCCTGTTAAGTAAATTAGTAATCTTTCAAATCCCATACCGAATCCAGAATGAACACATCCTCCATACTTACGTAAATTTAAGTACCAATCAAGTCCTTCCATTTCCATTCCTAATTCTTTCATACGATTTACTAATTTATCATAATCTTCTTCTCTTTGAGAACCACCCATTAATTCTCCTGCTCCTGGAACTTCTAAATCAACAGCAGCAACTGTCTTACCATCATCATTTTGTTTCATATAGAATGCTTTTATATCTTTAGGCCAATTCTTAATAAATACTGGTCCATTGAAATATTCAGTAATATATTTTTCATGTTCTTTAGCAATATCTTCTCCATATTCAGGAGTAAATTCCCATTTAACTGGAGCTTCTTTTAATATCTTAATAACCTCTTCATGATCAATTCTTACAAATTCAGAATTAACTAATTTATTAAGTTTTTCTTTTAAACCTTTTTCTACAAAACTATCAAAGAAATCCATTTCTTCACTACAATTATCAAGTACATATTTAACTACATACTTTAACATATCTTCCATAACATTCATATCACCTTCAAGATCAGTAAATGCCATTTCAGGTTCAATCATCCAAAACTCATTAGCATGTGTCTTAGTATTAGAATTTTCTGCTCTAAAAGTTGGTCCAAAAGTATAAGTTTTCTTATAAGACATTGCAAATGTTTCTGCTTGTAATTGTCCACTTACAGTAAGTGCAGCTGGTTTACCAAAGAAATCTTTACTATAATCAACTTTTCCAGCTTTAGCTACTCTATCTAAATCAAGTGTTGTAACTTGGAACATTTCTCCAGCACCTTCACAGTCACTTGCAGTAATAAGTGGTGCATGGAAATACACATATTTTCTATCTTGGAAATATTTATGTATTGCATAAGCAGCAACACTTCTAACTCTAAATACTGCACTAAATAAATTAGTTCTAGGTCTTAAGTAAGCTTGTTCTCTTAAGAACTCTCTTGTATGTCTTTTAGGTTGAATTGGATATTCATCTGGACAATCTCCAAGTAATTTAATTGAGACTACTTGCACTTCAAAATCTTGTCCTTTAGCAGGTGATTCAATAACTTTACCTACTACTTCAATTGCTGATCCAATCTTTATTTTTTGAATATCATCAAAGTCACTTAATTTATTATCATAAACAACTTGAACACTCTTAAAGAAAGTTCCATCATTAAAATCAATAAAACCAAATTCTTTTTGTTTACGATGATTTCTAACCCATCCTTGTAAAGTAACTTCTTTATTCATATAATCTTTTAAATTATCATATAAATCTCTAACATCTATAACCATAAATCCTCCTACATTAATTGATAAGCATGTTTCCATGCAATAATTCTTCTAACTGCATTATTGATAGTTTCTTGTTCTATTATACCACTATTTACTGCATTTAAAACTTCTTTATACATAGTTTCAAAATCAGATGTAATTATCATATCATTTCCTGCATTAATTGCAAGTACTGCTGCACTACCTTCTGTAACATAACTTTTAACAGCATCCATTGCTAAATCATCTGTAATTACTATTCCCGAAAAATTAAGTTTATTTCTTAACTCTCCAGTAATTACTTTTTTACTTAAAGATGCTGGATAAGTATTATCAACAGACTCCATTACATTATGAGAAACCATAATAGATGGAACACCTGCTTTAATACCACTAATAAATGGTAAATAATCACTATTAGTAAATGTTTCATAACTACGTTTATCATAAGCACTACCAGTATGTGTATCTACATTGTTACCATATCCAGGAAAATGCTTTAAACAAGAACTTATTCCACTATCTTTAGCATAACCAACCATATTAGAAATAAAAGTACTTGTCTCCTTAGCATCTTTACCAATTGTTCTAATATGAATAAAATCATTTACATTAGTAGATACATCCGCAACAGGAGCTAAATTCATATTAAGACCTAAACTAAGTAATAATTTAGCTTTCTCTTCTTCAATCTCTTTAAGTTTTTCATAACCACCAAGATTATAATAATATTGATTAGATTGAAACTTCTCACTTCTAAACTGACTAAATCTACTAACTCTAGTAACATATCCTCCTTCTTCATCAACTGCAAAAGTTAAAGGAATCTTACTAAGTTTTTGATTATTATCTAATTCATTCTTAATTGTAGCTTTAGTATGATCTTCAAAATCTTTAGCAAACAAAACATATCCACCTGGATAATAATTCTTTATTTGTTCTTTAGCGCTCCAAACATCATATCTAACTAAAAATAATTGACCTACTTTTTCTTCTAAAGTCATTTTCTCCATAACTTCAGATGCTTCTTGATAATAATCAAAAAATAAATCATCTAATACTTCTTCAGGCCAAACTTTATCTTGTAAAACAGTCTTTTTCTCTTCTTTACCACAACCAGTACAAATTAACATCACAATAAATAATACAATTATTAGTTTTTTCATAATTCACCTATTAATTCATAATCTTTTTAAATTCTTGTGGATTAGCAGTTTCAAATAAAATATCTTTCTTTATAACTGGATAATACATCTTTAATCTATTAGCATGTAAATAAAGTCTTGCCCCATTATCTTTAATACCATATTTCTTATCACCAACAATTGGATGTTTTAAAGATTGGAAACAAACTCTTATTTGATTCTTTCTACCAGTTTCAAGTAATACACTAACTAAAGAATAATCTTCATTTTCTTTAATTACTTTATAGTTAGTAATAGCTTCTTTTCCTTCACCCTTCTTAGCAACATAAACTAAATTAGTTTTAGTTTCACCAAGATTTTGAACTATTCTATCTTCTTTATTTTTAAGTTGTCCATGCACTACTGCAACATATTCTCTTAAACTAACATATTCATTCCAATTTTCTTGTAATTGATTCTTTGTCTTTTCATCTTTAGCAAGTACAACAATACCACTAGTATCTTTATCTAATCTATGTACTATAAATACTCTTGCAGTTTTATCTTTACTCACTAAGTACTCTCTAACTATATGATATAAAGTTCTATCTTTTTCTTTTTCAGTAGCAATTGTAAGTAATCCACTTGGTTTATTAACAACAATAATATGATCATCTTCAAATAATACTTCAAATGGTAAAGTCTTTTTATTCTTACTATCTGTATCAATTGTAATATTCATTCCTGGAACTAATTTATAATTATATTTAGTTGTTCTATTATTATTAACATAAATAGATCCATGAGTTAAATATTGCTTTATTCTTTTTTTAGGCATATCTAAATTTTCTTCTAGGTATTTTAATAATTCCCCTTCAGTTTTTACTATTAATTTCATAAGCCCCTCCTCACTAAACATATTATAATACAAAGATATTCTCTTATCAAACAAAAATAAGAAACTAATTTAGTTTCTTATATTTTATGATGGACAAGAATTTAATTCTGCTTGAGTAAAAACAAAATCAGCATTTAAATTACTAACAGTTAAAGTTGAACTTGGAACAGTTGTAGCACCACTACTAACACTACCACATATCACTACAAACGCAGTCTCTTCAGGACATAAAACTGAATCAACATCAAACATATTACCATCTTTAACTAACCCAGAATAAAAAAAGAATGTATTTCTACATTCTTAATCAAACCATATCTTATCAAAATTATATTTAAATACTCTATAAGCATATTTTTGAGAAGTATAATTAAATTGTTTAATTAATACACCATTATTATCATATTCTGCATAACAATTACTTCTACCAGAAGATGTAACATGATTATCTCCAACATCTTGTATGCTTGACACTATTGAAGAATATGCAACATCAAATTCTTTAACTAATTTATAAGTACCTTTATTCTCATCAACTAAATATTTATAGTATTGAGAAGCATACCCATCAGTAAAATCTCCTACTCCTTGATAATTATCCCAAGGAAAACTTTCTCTTGTAACACTAGATGCATAATTATTATTATAAAGTTCTAAGTAATATTTACCCTTACCTAAATTACTATCACTAACATAAGTAATTGTATGTTGACCAGCTTGTGGAACAAATTCTCCTTTTTGATCAAGTACTAAATCTTCATACTTAGTATCTTCAAATACATCTTCATCAGTAATAATATATTTAATTTCAGGATCACTATAAATATTCTTAATACTTATAATAGAACTTAATTCTCTACCAGATACAACAATCTCTCCATTATCAACAATACTTAAACTATTTAAATGAATCCAATCAAGTCCGCTTCCACCATAAGTATTAACTCCACTCTCTGGCATCTTCGCCTCTTTATATATATCTGGCATTAAATCTTTCATATCAACTACTTCTTTAATCTCACCAGTTTCTAAATCTAAACTAATAATTAAATCTTCAATAGTTTTATTTTTTTCTTTATCACTATTAACAAGTATTAAAAACTTATTATTTTCTTTATCATAAACATAATCATGATGCATTTCATATCCATCAAGTAAATATTTCTTTTCAATTCTACCAAGTCTATTAATTACCCCAATACCATCATTATTATAACTATAATATAGCTTACCATCTATAAATTCAATTCTATCACTTCTATAATCTTCAATAACAAGATCTGCTCTTAATACACCATTATTATCATAAATATAGTTATTTGCATTAAATGCTTTATCTAAACCAAATAAAACAAATAATCCATCTTCCATATCTTCAGTACTTCTACCTTCTACAGTTTTAATTAAAACGTCACTATTAACTTTTATCTTAGTAGCATCAAAAAATATTGTTGAAGTAACTTCTTTACCATCTTTAGTTTTACCAACTAAATCAATAACATTTTTATATCCTGGTACTAACCCAATAATTTGATATGCATGTTCTTTTGTATAATTACCGCTAACATCATTATTTAATGTATTAGAATAATTTGGAATCTTTTCATCGCCAACAGAAATAACATAACTTATTTCCATTTCTTCTTCTGTTTCAAAATAAACGTTTACTCCTAAATTATTAGTCCCATAAGGATTATATATAACTAATGGATAATCTAAAGTATATGAATCATCAACTATCTCATTAATTCTTTTATCAACAGCATCTTGATAATTCATATTATAAACATCAATCATCTTATGTTTAGAAATACTAAATATATCTTCCCCATAACTATTATTATGAGTAATTAAAGTATTATCATAAACCCACTCTTTATCTTTAACATTTTCCTTCATTTTATTAGTATAAATATTCTTACCAACAAAATAAATTAAAAGACCTATAAGTACTAGTACTAATAGAATTAAAATACCCCTAATTATTTTCATAATCTTCTCTTTCATTCTATCACCTCAACTAATATCTTATAAGTCTTATGTGTAAATTATGTGTAATTATAAATATTTCTTTAAAGCTTCTTGAACTCCTTTTTCTTCATTAGTACCAACTACTTCTGAAGAAATAGATTTAATTTCTTTACAACTATTCCCAATCGCAATACTTTTACCAACCTTTTCAAGTACACAAGTATCACTCAAAGAACACCCTATTCCAATGATATCTTTCATCTTTATATTAAGTAAACTACTTATTTTTTTTAATCCAACAAGTTTATTTACAACTTTATTATATATTTCTACAAAGAATAAATTATCTTTCTCTACAACTCTAGTATTAACTAAAATCTCTTGGTTATTAATAGTATCTAAAACATTAGAAACATCTTTCTTAGTCTTACATATAATTTCAATCTTATAAACATTATCTTTATTATTTAATAAATACTTATTAAAATCATCTTCTAATTTACCATTATACTTATCATAATAATTACCAAAGTATCCACAATACTCTAAATTATAAAATCCTAAATCATAATTATTAAATAGTTTATAAATCTTTTTAACAGTACTATTACTTATATTTTTCTTATATAAGAAGTTCTTATTTATTACATCATAAACAACTGCCCCATTAAATGAAACAATATAATCTATAAATGGAAAATCTTTATTATATTCAAATACTCTTCTTAAACTTTCACATGTCATAATACTGAAAACTATACCATTATTTCTAACTCTATCAATCTCAACCATAGTTGAATATGATATGGCTTCTTCACTATTAATTAATGTTTTACTAAAACTACTAACAACCATTTTCATAATTTATTCCCCCAAAAACTTATTAATTAATTCAGTATATAATACTACCATTATAAATGATAATATAAATCCTCCTAAAACATCACTTATATAATGTACTCCTAAATATACTCTACTTAATCCAATAGATAAAATTAGTATACCTAAAAGACTACATATAATCCATTTAATATATTTATTTTTTATTTTCTTATAACAAAGATAAATTAACATCCCATACATCGACATACTAATCATTGAATGTCCACTAGGAAAAGAAAATCCTCCTTGTTTAATTAATTTTAATACATCAGGTCTATCTCTTCTAATTAATTGCTTAAATATAAAATTTGTTATAACTGTATCAACTGCTAAAGTAGCATATAAATACCCAACGTTATTTCTAAGTACTAATACTACTCCAACAACCAATCCTACTATAAATAATGCATCTCCTAAATCAGTAATAAACTTAAAGAAATTATCTAAAAAATCACATCTTAAACTTATAATACTTTCATAAACAAAAGTATCAAATCCTTCAGTCCAACCAAATATAACTGAAAACATTAATATTACAAAGATAATACTAAGTCCAATTACTAAATTTAACTTCTTCTTAGACATAATTTCACCTAATCTAATTTAAGATTATCTCTAACTTCTTGTTTATATACTTCAACACCTGGTTGATTAAATGGATCTACCTCAAATAATAAACTACTAAACGCAGCACTCATCATAAAGAAATACATCAATTTACCAATATTATATTCATTAACTTCATCTATTGTAATTAAATTACAAGGAACATCTCCTTTAAAATGAGCAGCTTCTACTGAATCTAAAACAATATTGTTAATACTATGTAAATCACTATTCTTATAATTTACTAAATTAGAATTTTCTACTTTAAAGAAAGTTTCAAATATAATTTTATTTCCTTCTTGAATAAATTGACCTAATGAATGTAAGTCTCTAGTATGTACACTAGATACTGGGAAACATCCCATTCCTTCTTTACCTTCACTCTCTCCAAATAATTGTTTTAACCATTCAGTAAAGTAATACATATTTTGTTCATATGCCACAAAATTTTCAACAACTTTACCATTATCAAACATCATTCTTCTAACAACAGAATACATATATGCTTCATTTATTAAATCTTTACCATCATGAATACCTTCAATAAATTTATCTAAATCAATATTAAATGCTAAAGGAAATAAATGTGCTGGAGTAACTATAGAATATCTTCCTCCAATATCATCTTCAATAATAAATGATTCATATCCTACTTCATTAACTTCTTCTCTTAATAATCCTTTTTCTTTATCTGTAGTTACAATAATTCTTTCTTTAATTTCAGAATCACTATATTTTTCTTTCATTAATTCTTTAATTAATTCATAAGTAATTTTTGTCTCCATAGTAGTACCACTCTTACTTATAACATTAACAGTAAAATCAACACCACGTAAATAATCTAATAATTCATCCATATACTTACTAGATAATGTAGTACCTGCATAAATAACTTTAAATTGATCATTATTAAAGTATTTACCCAACATTTCATTAACACATAAACTTCCTAAGAAAGATCCACCTATCCCAATAACTACTAAACAGTCTGAATTAGCCTTCACTTTCTTACTTAATTCAACACATCGATTAACTAAGTCTTTATCAATTTCCCTAGTCCATCCTATCATTTCACATAAAGAAAACTTTTCTAAAACATCTCCCTTTAAACGAAGATATTTATTAAAACTATCCTTATCTAAAAATTTATCAATATATTTATTAAAATCAAATTTAATCATCTTAACCTCCAATATAATTAGATTATAACAAAATATAAAAATAAAGTAAAATCAAACAAAAAA